>NZ_JARXOW010000002.1:300000-432939 GCF_030182585.1 Pedobacter faecalis
GCCGTATTAACCGATGATCAGAAAAAGTCATTTACTGCATTGCAGGAGGAGCGGAGAGAGGCTATTCGGAAACGTCAGCAAGAGAATCAACGTTAGAAATATTTGAATAACGAATAAAAAACAAAGCGGCTTAAGCCGCTTTTGTTATTTTTGCGATATACCCAAAGCGAATGTATAAGCAGACACTCCCCATTATATTGGCCTCTAAGTCGCCACGAAGGCAAGAACTCATGAAAGCTATGGATCTTGAATTTAAGGTTGAGATCAGAGAAGTAGATGAAAGCTATCCCGCGGGCTTGGCCCCTGCTGAAATTGCTGTTTTCATTTCTGAAAAGAAGGCCATGGCTTTCCCAGAGCAAACTGCGGATCATATCGTGATCACCGCAGACACCATCGTAGCTTCAAAGGGACAGATTCTTGGCAAGCCTGCAGATTCAACTGACGCTGTGAGGATGTTGAAGCAGTTATCCGGAGAAGTACACCATGTATTTACGGGAGTAACCATCAGTTACCGAGGTAATATTCTGTCATTTTACGATGAGACTGAAGTAGTATTCAGGGAACTTACAGATGAACAGATCAATTATTACGTTGAACAATATAATCCGCTCGATAAGGCGGGGTCGTACGGGATCCAGGACTGGATAGGGATGGTAGGCGTGGAGCGCATCAGCGGATCTTATACCAACGTGATGGGTTTGCCTACTGAAAAGCTTTACCAGACGCTGCTTGCCATCTGATCAGTTACCGTCAATCATAGTATAGAGCATACCCATTTTCATATCATAGGCCGAGAGATAAAAACGGTCAGGCTTAACCATGTCAATCACATAATTGGTCAATATTGTAGCCATAACGATCATGTCTACCCTCAATGGAATGATTTCCTTTGTGTTGGCCCGCTCCTGGTGGGTCGATGTCATTAGCCACTGAGATACTGATCTGAATCGAGCCATATCTAATTCCTTCGCTGCCGCTGGACTGGTATCCTCGGGATATAGCAAAGCAGCAAAGGTTTCAAAAGCTCCTGCAGATCCAATCATCAGCCTCGGTCGGTGTTCTTCGCATGCCTTCTCCAAGTCAGAAGTCACAGATTCAATGTGACGGAGTATGGCGAGGTGGTCGTCGGCACTTATAGGATCCGATCGAAAAAAGGCCTGTTGCAATCGTGCAACGCCGATATCATAACTATTTTTCCAAAGTATTTTCTGATTATTGCCAATAATAAATTCAGTGCTACCGCCTCCAATATCTATAGTGAGCGCAGTAGCGTCTATTATACCTGTAGCTCTTACGCCCGCATATATAAGTTCTGCTTCTATCAATCCGCTGATGACTTCCAGATGTATACCAGCCTTAGCGGCCGCTTCGGCCACGAATTGCTGCCCGTTTAGGGCATTACGTATCGCAGAAGTTGCGACGGCACGCACTTTAACAACCCCATAGCTATCCATTAGCTCGCGAAAACAAACGAGTGTGTCTATGCCTTGCGTAAAAGCTTCGCCTGTAATAATATTTTCGTTGATCCGGTTTCGGCCGAGTTGCACGCCTACCGTCTCTTTATGAAGGATACGCATCAGGCCAGCATCAACCACTGCGATAATCAGATGAAAAGTATTTGTGCCAAGGTCTATAACTGCTACAATCATTTAAAGCGATTTTATGAAGCAAATATAGTTCATGGTTTCAAGACCACCGCTCTAGCTCTTACCGAAAGCAGACTTGACCCTGTCGATGATTCCGGTTTTCTTCTTTCTTTCCGTCTGGGTGCCAATCAAAAACCCATAGGGCTTAAGGTCGGGTACATGGTCGCATACGATCTTGACGATTCCGAGCAGCGGAATGGCCAGGATCATTCCTGGAATGCCCCAAAGAGTTTCACCCAGTACAATGACCAGTATCGTAAACAATGGGTTGATGTTTACCTGCTCGCCCACAATCAGTGGTTCCAGAATATAGGTCTGGATAAACTGTACCAGGACATAAACAATGACAACTCCGAGTATCATCTTCGAGTCACCGCCCTGGGCAATCACCGCAAGGAGAGTAACAGATGTGCCTGTTAAATTTCCTACAAACGGGACAATTTCGAGTATACCACACAAAACCGCGAAAAATATAGCGCTTTCCACACCAACAACGCTAAAACCAATGCCGTACATCACCCAAAGAACCGCAATCATAGCACCCAACCCACTCAAATACTGTTGAGCCACTTTGCCGGCCTTATGCACCACTCCATCGGCTTTTGTTCTGTCCTCGCCAGGTACCAGCTTCACAATAAACTTCTTAATGTGAGAGCGGTATAACAGGAAAAGGAACATGTAGACCAATACTAGTACCGTATTTACAAGTATACCCATTACTGTACTCGCAAACCCGGCCATCACGCCGCCTGCAGATCCTCCTGAACCTTTTGCCTGCTGCTTGAGCATATCCTTTTGTTCATTCCGGCTTATACCTACCTGCTCCTGTACCCATCCCTGCAGCTTTGAGAACATCTGTGTGACCCGCTCTTTCATCGCGTCAATATTCTCGGCCAGGCCGTTCAGTTGCCAGGCAAGCAGTCCCGCTACTAATGCAATAGCCAATACGAATAGCAAAATGCACCAAAAAGAAGCTAGCCCTCTTCCCATGCCTTTGCTTTCCAGCCACGTGCAAAATCGGATAAAAAGCATAGAGAATACAGCTGCAAGCGCAACGGGAATCAGAAATTCGGCAGCAAAGTAGAGTCCTGCGAAAGTCAGGAATAAGAAAGCTAATACGTATACACCCCGCTGAAGTTTTTCCATGTAGTTTTAAATGAAAACAACCACTGTAGGCGGAAAGTTTGTATAAAAAAAGGCCGCTGTTAAGCGGCCTGATTCATTATTCGAAGTATTCCTTCATTTTTTCGAAGAAACTCTTATCGTTCTTGCCGGGCTGTGGCTTAAAGTTTGGTGAATCTCGCAAGCGCTCTAAAATCGCCCGCTCCTCAGAATTCAAGGCCTTCGGCGTCCAGATATTGACATGAATGATTTCATCGCCGCGATGGTAAGAGTTTACCTCAGGAATACCCTTGCCTTTCAAGCGGAGCAGTTTACCACTCTGTGTCCCAGGTTCAATCTTGATTTTAGCTTTTCCGTCAATGGTAGGCACTTCAACACTGGCACCTAACGCTGCATCAACAATCGACAGGTGAAGATCATACACAATATTATTTCCTTCACGCTTCAGAAACTCATGCGGTATTTCCTCAATCAGGATGATCAGATCCCCAGGTATGCCACCCTGAGGCGCAGCATTACCTTTTCCGCTCATGCTTAATTGCATACCGTCGCTAACACCGGCAGGAATGTTAATAGAGATCGTTTCTTCGCCTCTAACCGTTCCGTCGCCGTGGCAAGAAGTACATTTTGCCGTAATTTGCTGACCGCTACCGTTGCATGTAGGGCAGGTAGATGTTGTCTGCATTTGACCCAGTATGGTATTGGTCACCCTCCGCACCGCCCCGCTTCCGCCGCAGGTTTTACAGGTGCTTACAGAAGAGCGGTCTTTTGCTCCGGTGCCATCACAGGTTTTACAGCTAACCTGTTTGTTTACCTTAATCTTTTTTTCTGTGCCATTGGCCACCTCTTCGAGGGTCAGCTTAACTTTAATGCGTAGATTGCTGCCTTTTGCAACTCTTCTGCCACCGCGCGATTGCTGACCACCGCCAAAGAAACTTTCAAACGGACTTCCCCCACCACCAAAAATATCGCCGAACTGGCTGAAAATATCTTCCATGTTCATGCCACCGCCGCCGTATCCTCCGCCTGCGGCACCGCCTACACCGGCATGGCCAAACTGGTCATAACGCTGCTTCTTTTCAGGATTGCTAAGCACCTCGTAGGCCTCAGCAGCCTCCTTGAAGTTATCCTCAGCCACCTTATCCCCCGGATTTTTATCCGGATGATATTTTATCGCCAGTTTGCGATAAGCTTTTTTTATTTCATCAGCCGATGCACTCCTGCCAACACCAAGTACATCATAATAATCTCTCTTGCTCATATCTTAACTACCCACTACAACTTTTGCAAAGCGGATAACCTTATCGTTTAAAGTATACCCCTTCTCCAGCTCATCTATAACCTTGCCTTTCATTTCTTCGTTAGGGGCAGGTATTTTAGTTATGGCCTCATGATTATCCGTATCAAAGGTCTCGTTGATGCTAACCATTTCCTTCAAACCTTTCTGTCCAAGCACACTTTTCAACTTCGTGTGTACAAGGGCCAGGCCTTCCCGGATCGAACTGATGTCAGCGGCTGTTTCCATGGCCTTATTTGCCCGGTCAAAATCGTCCAGCACCGGAAGCAAAGAAATAATCACATCCTTACCTGCTGTTTGAAGAAGTTCAATACGCTCCTTTTGAGTACGACGTTTAAAATTATCGAACTCAGCGAACAAGCGTAAATATTTATCATTAAGCGCAGCGTTTTCCTGTTTCAGTTTTTCCTCTGCAGAAAGGGCATCCCCGTCAGTCTGCTGCTCTGTCTGTCCTTCAGATTGCTCTGTCTGAATGTCAGACGTTATAGTTTCTTCACCCAACTGCTCCGTACCCACTTGCTGTTCCTCTCTATTGCTTTCCGTCATCGAATCGTCGTTATTATTTTTATTCTTCTTACCAAACATATTATCGTCGCATTTTCCCAGTGAAGTTCAAAAGTTTTGCCAATGGAAACATGTCAGTCATTTTGTCACGCAAGTTCAGCGTCCTCATGCACCAGGCCGCCCTCACACTTAATGATACGCGAAGGCATGGTACGTATAATGTGATAATCATGGGTGGCCATGATCACCGCAGTACCACTCTGACTGATCTGCTTTAACAAAAGAACAATCTCCTCAGAAGTATCTGGATCAAGGTTTCCCGTAGGCTCGTCCGCCAGAATAATTTCCGGATTGTTAAGCAAAGCCCTGGCAATAACCACACGCTGCTGTTCCCCTCCGGAAATCTCATGCGGCATTTTCCGGATTTTTGACCGTAGGCCTACCTTTTCCAAGACGTCTTTAATACGCTCGTCTATGAGCGCCTTATCCTTCCAGCCCGTCGCTTTCAGTACAAATTCCAGATTCTTTTCTATGGTGCGGTCGGTCAGCAACTGAAAATCCTGAAATACAATGCCCAGCTTCCGGCGCAGATACGGCACATCCTTAATGGCAAGATTCTTCAAGTCGAATCCTGCTACCAAACCATCGCCATTTCCTATGTGAAGGTCGCCGTAAATAATTTTAAGCAAACTACTTTTTCCCGAACCCGTTTGTCCGATCAGAAATACAAACTCGCCCTTGTCAATACTTAAGTTTACATTAGATAGAACCAGGTGCTTTTGCTGGAATACATCTACTTTCCTCAGATTTATAACTGTGTTCCCCATTTTAGATATCTATTTTAACAATCTGCCCGAACGGGAGATCATGTACTACACGCATTATATACTGCAACTTATCGCCCAAGCCAAGTTTGTCTAAAGACTTGTCAGGCCTGTCGACCCTGAAATATGCCAGCAAGGTAAACTTGTCATCTCTTAATTGCACATAATCAGGAATCTTCGCTATACCTTTTACTTTAATCACATACATCCGTTCAAAAATAGCATTATTTATCCAGCGTGCTTAAAAATTCAATGGTATTTATATTATCTGCATAGTCCCAAAGCTTTGGGCGCTGGCTCTGTCCAAACCCAGCCACGCCCGCTTCGAGCTCCATCGGCGCATGGGTCACCACGCATTGCAGGTTATCAGCCTGTTCATTCAATTTATTTCTTAGAACATCAAGATCGTTGTAGCGCTCAAAATACAGCACGCTTAGCGGTGAGGAGAAAGCCTCGTCTTCTTTCAGCAGCAAAAATCCATTATCCAGATGCTGAACCTGGTTCACCAGATATACCGACTTATTATAATCGTAATTGTTTTTGTATTTGTTGTGATCGGCAATGCTGGCAAAGCCCTCCAATGGTATAAAGAAATGGCTCACATCATAGTCCGATGGAATGTATATTTTCGAAACATTGCGGCAGCCCAAACCAAAATAGTCAAATATGTCGTGTCCCAAAGCGGCGATTTGCTCTTCCGTCTCATCTCCGGTAAGCACCGCTACGCTATTGCGGTTCTTTCTGATGATATGCGGCACGCGGCTGAAGTAATATTCAAAATATCTCGCACTGTTATTACTTCCCGTGGCAATTACGGCATCAAAGTCCTTAAGCCGCTCCGTAAATAAGATGCGTTCCGCAAGCAAAGGCTCAATGCGGGTCAGTTCAGAGAGCAGGGCCGGCAGCAATTTGTCGTCCGAAGAAGACAACTTGATGAGTGCAGTATTTCCGGTAGCCAGTACACATAACACATCATGAAAGCCTACAAGGGGAATGTTGCCTGCTAAAATCAGCCCCACCCGCTTTGGTGTTTCGCCGATGCTGATGCTCTCAAGCCAGTGGTGCAGGTCGGTCTCGTTCAGCATGTCAGAAAGCGATTGTAGGGAGCGCCTGACCTCGTCCTCAGTAAACCAATTGTTCACGTGCTTCACAGAGGCGATTAATGTCTCAAAACCCGCATCCGGCTGTAGCATAAACGCCCCAAGTTTTTTAAATGCAATAATTAACCTTTCAGCGTTCAGGATTGGCATAGTCTCAACAAAATTAAAGTTTAAGTGTTATATTTGCACTGCAAAGGTAAGCTTAGCAATAGATATAGAAGAACAATGGCTATTAAAATAACAGACGAGTGTATTAACTGCGGGGCTTGTGAGCCGGAATGCCCCAACAATGCGATTTATGATGCAGGTACAGCCTGGAGGTTTTCTGATGGTACCAATCTGAGCGGCATAATCGACTTTGGTGATACACAGGTAGATGCAGAAGCGCCACAGGAAGCCGGATCTGATGAAGTATATTACATCGTATCAGACAAGTGTACAGAATGCAAAGGTTTCCATGATGAGCCTCAATGCGCAGCCGTATGTCCGGTAGACTGCTGTGTTGATGACGAAGATATCCGTGAAACCGAAGAAGAACTTCTTGCCAAAAAAGCCTGGTTACACCAGGAAGGGTAACTAATCCTCTTTATCCTCGTATTTGTTTGGAACGATCAGGACAGGGCACGCAGATTTACGTGCAACGTGCTCTGCAACGCTGCCCATGAGGAAATGGTATAATCCGGTACGTCCGTAAGTTCCAATAACGATCAGGTCAGAACCATATTCATCCGACTGCTGAATAATACCGTGCGCAGCAGTATCAATCACACTTAAATAGGTTGTCGGTACGCCCTGGCCATACTTGTTTTCTATTTCCTTAAGCAGCAGATGGCTATTCTCTTCACTGTTGTCATAGGTCTCCAGAAATACCGGCGCAAGTGTCAGGTCCGGATTTACATTAGCCGGCACGGGTTCAATGATATTTACAAGTGCTACTTCCGCACCAAAAGTTTTGGCAGTTTCATAGCCCACCCTTGCAGCCTTTTCAGAACAAGTGCTGTTATCCACAGCAATCAGTATTTTTTTAATATTCATCGCGCTTCCAGATTAATTTTCAGCATAAATATAACATTTCTAAGCTTCAAAAGTTTAATTTTAACCACTTGTTAATCATATGGAACAGCACTTTGCAATATGTCGCGTTGCGGTAGCGCCGCTTCGCACCGAGCCGTCCGATAAGGCTGAGATCAGCACACAGCTATTGTTTGGCGACCATGTCGAAATCCTGCAGCAAGCCGAAAAGTGGTGGCAGGTACGTAATGCAGCCGACGAATACATCGGATGGTCAGACTTCAAACAATTCAGCAAGATTACCCTGGAACAGTACCTGGCCAATCACAACAGCCGCTACCTGGCGCCTGCCTCCCTTCAAAACACCATTCAGGCAGAAGATGGAAGCCTATATCACCTATCGCCCGGCAGCAGTCTCCCCCTGTACGATAGCGGTTGCTGTTACCTGGGTGATCAGAAGTTTCAGGTAATGTTTCAACCAAAAATACTTCAGGAAGACGGCACACCTGCTGAAGCTTCAGATATTATCAAAGATGCACAGTTCTTCCTCAACGCCTCTTATCTCTGGGGCGGTAAAAATCTTTTTGGCATAGACTGTTCCGGTCTGGTACAGATCGCATATAGACTTAACGGCATTCAATTGAAAAGAGATGCCTGGCAGCAGGCGGAACAAGGAACCGCGGTGGCGTCTCTCAGCGAAGCCCAGACGAGTGACGTCGCTTTCTTTACCAATGACGAAGGTAGGGTTATACACGTCGGTATCTTATTAGACCAGAATCGCATCATTCATGCCTCGGGCAAGGTTCGCACAGACCAGATTGATCAGGAGGGTATCTATAATCTGGAGTTAGGACGATACACACACAAACTCAGCGACATTAAAAGATACTTATAAATTCTTATATTCGGTATTTAACGCTAAGCCGAATATCATGAAACAACGACTCTTCCTCACCATTTTTCTCGCCGGCGTAATGTTGGGGGCCCTGGCTCAGCGTAAACTCTCGCAGAGCCCCAGCCACAGTAAATTCGCTTATATCTATCAGCTCAGCGCCGATGAAGCTACGCAACTAACCTTGCGGTCAAACCTGCTGGATCTCTCAAATGGCCATGGATCATATACTTACGACCTTGACGACGATGAGGAAGAGGACGACAGAGACCTGATCAATCCCGGTTTTCTGCATACAAAGATCGATTCGATCCGTTATGAAGATATTGAAAGTTACGAACCAAATCTTCCGCCTGGCTACTACCTGCTTGTAAGCGCTGCTAAGAACGGCCTCGACTTTGTTTATTGGCCTGTTCACAATCTACGGCTTAACTTTATCAACCACGGCAATCTTTTAAAATTCGGCGTCACCGACCTTGTGGGACGGCTGATTGATCCTTCAAAACTTCAGTTCAAGGAAGGGCGGTCTGTTAAATACGATGCCCGGGCAAAAACTTTTACTGCCGGAAAGCCACGGGAAAAAAACCTTATCAAAGTGCAGTATGAGGGTTTTACGAATATCTTCCTTGGCCAAACATCTGTACCGAAAAAGCCAGTTAAGACTCGGCCACAAGCAAAAACCAAAGTTAAAAAGACGACACCTGTTGGGGAGACCAATATCTATAAGGGATATATGGTTTTTAACAAACCGAAATACAAGCCATTAGATACCGTAAAATTTAAAGCTTATTTGCTGAGTGGAAAAGGCAAAGACCTTAAAGGCAAGCCGCTACGGGCTGAGCTTACCCAGGAATACTATGGCAAAGCCCCAGCCGGTAAGGTAATCGGCATGATTGCGCCGTACCGCAATGGCGCTTATGAATATAGTTTTGTGCTGGCCGACAGCCTGCAGCCTCGTCTCGACAACCGCTACCATATCGTACTCCGGGAAGAAGTGAAAGGCAAATGGGTTAAAGCATATTCCGGAGCTTTCTATTATGAAGACTATGAACTTAAGTCAGTAAATTTCTCCGTACGCACAAACAAATCCGTTTATAGTCCCGGTAGCCCTGTAGTGGCTTACCTAAAGGCCGTCGACGAAAATGAACTGGCTGTGCCCGATGGACGGGTTAAAATTCAGGTCTTAAGCAGTTACGCCGAAAAGTATGGAGCCAGCCATTTATTTATTAAGGATACTTTGTGGACTACCGAGCTTGCGATGGATCCCGTTGGGGAAACCAAACTGGTGATTCCAGACAGCATATTTCCGAAGGCTAACCTGAGCGTTCAGCTCCAATTTCAATTCTTGAACAGCAATAACGAGAAGCGTGAGGCGTCAAAATATGTTCGGTACGTTGCTGCCGACCCACAATACAAGGGCAGGCTTGTCAACGACAGTTTGTTAATCGAATACCTGCTAAACGATTGTGTTACCAGACAAGCCGTACGGCTTTACACCGACTATGTCGACCGCAAAGGAACTGAACCGGTCCTTGTGCAGCTTCCGCTAAAGATAAAGCTCAATCCACAGGTGGAGCAGTACGTTATCCGGAGCACTGAAAGTTCCGCTTACGCGGAACCTCTTGCACGGATATCCCTGCAACAACTGTATCCTGCCATAAACCTTGAGGCCAATCAAACGAAAGACTCCTTAACGGTCGCGGTGTCAAATCCGCATAAAGTGCCCTTCTGGTATACAGCATATACAGGCAAATCGGTCTTGTTCAGTGGTTATGGTAGTGGCTTAGACACCGCGCTGCGTTTGCCGTCCGACAAAATTGCTACCGTTAATATCAGTTATGTTTGGGGGGGCTTGGTGCATACCGATCAGGCAGAAGCAGGATTTAATCAAGATCGGATCAATGTTAAGCTCGACGCCCCGCGCATGGTATATCCCGGACAGGAAGTAAATATGCAGGTTAACCTTACCGATTATCTGGGGAGGCCGGTTCCGCAAACAGATGTGACCGCCCTGGCCTATACCACCAAGTTCGGATTTAACAGTTTACCTGCCCTGCCAGGCTTTCATACAGATAAGCCCTTGAAGTCTTATCCGCCTACGAAATCACTTATGCTATTCGGTGCCGAAGGGGAAGCCGCGTTAGACTGGGAAAAGCTGGGTAAACAACTACAGTTGGACACTGCCCAGTATTTCAGATTTGTAAACACTAAAGACAGGTACCTGATTGAAGAAGACTATGCAGACAGCATGGCGGTAGTAGCTCCATTCGCCGTGGCAAACGGAGCCATCCAGCCGGCGCATATTGTTTACATCGACGAAATACCGGTGTTTTTCAGCCAGACCAACCAGCTCCAGCGGTACGCGTTCCGTGTAAAACCAGGCAGACATAGCATCAGAATCCGTACGCTCAACCGCACCATTGCCGACGATAATGTTACCTTGAAAGCCGGTAAGAAAACCATTATCAGTTTTTCAGCTGACACCACAAACCAAGAGGCGAGGGTCGTTAGCCGCCTAAATACGCTAACTGACAATGAGGCCGCAGAACTGATGCGATATATGGTTCGCGTACACGATAACTTCAGGGGCCGGAAAACCATCATTTCTGCCGATGGGATGGAGACCTCCTATTATACGCAATTGTCGCCCGGAGTACCTCCCGACAAGCTCCTGGGGCCTTACCGGGGGTTGAACATGGACATCCGGTCAGACAGTTCCAGTTATGCCTTTTCGCGAGAGTGGGGGTATACCTATACATTCAAACCCGGACTCATCAAACAGAAGTCGTACGGAAGCACATTTGGTTTCGAACCGGAGCTAAACAGAGTCCCGGCTCCCGCTTTCGCTTCCGACTATAAGCAATATCCGTTGCGGAAAGGTGATGTAGATAGCATATGGAACGAGCTGCTCAATCAGCGTAGCTGTGTAAGTCCTTTTTTCCAAACATTCAGTTTCGAAAATGTACCTAGAACGGCACGGTTGCTGATGAATCTCGATTCTTCCGTAACAAAAGGGCGCCCTTACGTCAAAAACCTGCTTATTTACCAGCCGGGTAACCCTGACTTTATTCAGAATGTGCCTGGCAACTATATAAATGACGTGATGCATTTACCCGCCGGCCGTTACAACGCTGTGTATATCTTCCAGGACAACAGCTTCTTTGAGGCAAAAGATATCGATGTGCCCGGGCATGGAACCAGCTATCGCCTTTGGAATAACCAACTGGTTATTCCGCAAAACGAACTGACCAGCGCTATCGATTCCCTATTTAAAACCGCGTCATTTTATGAAGATCGTTATAGTACTGTTGAATTACAGCAGCGTATCTTAGGTCTGCTATACGCGAAAGACTTGCCCGCTTCAGCGGTAAACTACACCATTAAAGGCCGGGTGCTCGACGCAGATACGAAACTTCCGTTAGCAGATGCAGGAGTACAGCTCTTTGGTATAGGCGCATCCGTTAAAGCCGATCAATCAGGATATTTTACACTGAAAGGGCCAAATAAAGGGCACCTCTTATTTACACATACGGGTTATCTAACAAAATATTTCCCTATACGCGCCGACTCCGCTATGGTTATTCTGCTAAAAGAAGTCAGGAATGGAATGAATGAGGTTGTCGTCCGGGGTTACACTAAGCGATCCCGTGAGCAAACAACAGGCTCATCCTATACCGTATCAGGCGCTGAGATAGGGGCCCCTGGCCTTAAAGGATCTGTGGGTGTCCGGGGACTCAATGTCGTATCGCCGCCTCCCGCGGGGCTGCCGGGAAACTCGCTCATTATAGTCAACAATCTTCCTTATCAGGGCCGGGTTGAAGACATACCAGCAGAAAGCATTGCCACGCTAAATGTGTTGAGAGGTGCTGAAGCAACGACCATTTACGGTAGCGCGGGTAAGAATGGCGTTATTCTAATCACCACCGTGCCTGGAGCTAGCCTTCCTGGGATGGCAAATACCCTTGAGCCACAGAAACCGACCCTTCGTACAAGGTTCTCCGACTATGCTTTTTGGCAACCAAGGCTGCTAACTGATGATAGGGGTATTGCACGTTTCAAAGTGCGTTTCCCAGATGATATCACCAGTTGGTCAGCGCAAGTTATCGCGATTAATGGAAGGAAGCAGAGCGGAATGGCAACAGAAACCATCAAATCCTTTAAATCGTTGAGCGCTAATCTCGTATCACCGTCTTTTGCCGTTTCAGGTGACAGCCTCAGCATGATAGGTAAGTTGATGAATTACAACAGCTTCACTGAACAGGTTCAGCGCAGGTTTAGCTACAACGGCAATCCGTTAATGGAAGGAAATGTGGATCTTAAAAACGCCTGGCTCGACACCGTCAAAATTGTTGCGCAAATGGGAATGCAGCGCAGTCACCCTATTGCCGCCGACAGTCTCAGTTTCGAGTACAGCATGCAGCAGGAAAACGGATACTTCGACGGGGAACTCAGGAAAATACCTTTGTTGCCTAAGGGAACCACGGAAACCAGCGGTGTTTTTGATGTGCTTAACCGTGACACCTCAGTAAGCTACACTTTCGACGCTGGTCTGGGTAAAATCACCCTGCGTGCAGAGGCCTCCGTTTTTCCCGTGCTGCTCGACGAGATCGATAAACTTCGCAATTATGAGTATCTGTGCAACGAACAGATGGCTTCCAAACTGAAAGCATTGCTGCTCGAAAAAGCCGTGCGCAAGTATTTGGGCGAGACGTTTAGGGAAGATCCGAACATCAGCATGCTGCTTAAAAAACTTCATGAGAACAAGAAGCCTCAGGGAACCTGGGGCTGGTGGAGAGACAGCCAGGAAGAAATATGGATCAGTCTCCATGTCGTTGAAGCATTGCTCATGGCAGAAAAAGCCGGTTACCCCATACAGCTCGACAGGATGGCGCTATATGCGTATTTCCAGAATACCATCGAAACAAAGCCCATCTTCCAACAGATTCAGATCCTGAAGCTCATGATGATGCTCGACAACAAGCCTTATACAGCAGAATTTATATCGCGGGCCGACAAGCAGGTCAGCAAACGCTCGATTCCTTTGCAGGAGGCCCTGGAGCTTATGTTGCTTAAACAGAAAGCCGGACTCGATATAGATATCAAATGGCTCCTTAATCGCAAAAAGCAAACCATGTTCGGTGCAAGTTACTGGGGCAGCTCAGATTATGCCTTCTGGGACAACAGCATACAGAATACCCTGCTGGCCTACCGAATATTGAAAGGCCAGGATGGCTACGCGCAAGAACTCGACCGCATCATCCGGTACTTTCTGGAGCAGCGTAAAGAGGGGCAGTGGCGCAACACCTATGAATCGTCGCTCATTCTGGAAACGATTCTGCCCGACCTTATGATGGGCGGCCAAAAGCCTGTACCTCCGGCCATCGTGCTGAATAAAACAGAGACAGTGAATGTGTTCCCTTATACGAAGACGTTCGAAGCGTCCAAGCTAACAGTCGACCATAAAGGAACCACACCAGTTTACCTTACGGCTTTCCAGCAGTTCAATAATCCGGATCCCGACAAGCGCAGTAAAGACTTTACCGTAAATACCTCGATGCTGCAAGGGGGGACAGTGGTGAAAAGTCTCAAGGCCGGAACTTCCACTACATTAAGGGTAGAAGTAGAGGTACGTGCAGATGCCGATTATGTCATGATCGAAGTACCCATTCCTGCCGGATGCTCTTATGAAAGCAAACCCCAAAATTATTGGGGTGCAGAAACACATCGGGAGTATTTCAAGCATAAGACCTCGATCTTCTGCACAAAGCTTCGCCAGGGAAAATACACCTTTAACATTCAACTCCTGCCAAGGTATTCCGGAGTTTACACGCTCAACCCAGCAAAGGCCGAGATGATGTACTTTCCTGTCTTTTACGGAAGGGAAGGCATGAAGAAAGTGAGTATTCAATAAAGAAGTTTAGCGGCGACCGGTAAACGCCCAGGTCATCACCTGCCGGTCGTCGCCCGTTGAGATCAGAAATTTGCCATCCGGAGTCCACAGGAGCTTGTTCACAGAGTGCTTGTGGCCTTCTGTGTCCTTTTCCAGACTTAAGATCTTGTAAAGCCTGAAATCCTGACCGCTCCACAATTTAATGCTCTTATCCTGGCTGCAGGTAGCAAATACCGGAAGGTCCGGATGAAACACAATACTGTATACGGCGAACATATGTGCGGCGACCGTCTGTACCTCACGATACTCAGGAAGGCTCCAGATCTTTAAGCGGGCATCCCTGCTTCCCGAAATCAGGTAAGTTCCATCTGGGGCATATGAGAGGGCCGTGATGGCATATTCATGCGCCTTTATCTCCTGTTGAAGTCCGTAGTCGAAAGAATTGTATACCCTGATCACACCGTCTTTACAGCCCAGCGCCAGTTCCTTTTCATCTCTGCTCAGCGCAATCACGCGTACGGTATTGTCAAGCACCTTAAACTCGTAGACCAGGCTAAAGTCATTAATCGACCAAACCGCCACCGTGCCGTCTTCACCGGTGCTCAGCAATTCGTTTTTAGAACGGATTACCCGAAGATCAAAGACTGCTTTCTGATGATGCGCCAGACGCGCAATGATCTTTTCTTGCTCTAGATCCAACACCAGGATCAGCCCATTTTTTTGAGCGATGAAGAGCGTATCCTCATGCCTGCACATGGCATATACCGAACTTTGCAGCGGAACCAGTACTTTAATGAAAGCCAGCTCGGTGAGCGACCACTTTACGACACCTTTGTCGTTACCGGCGCTGTAAAACGTACCAGCTTCCACACCATCGGCCAGCGTGTATACCGGGTTCTGGTGGCCGCCGAAGGTATGATGGTGGGTTAGCATATTTATTTATGACGTCCTTCCAGGTTAAGCCCCAGGTCGGCCAAAGTTTTTCCTTTTTCCCGGAGCAGTACCAGCAGGTGAAAGATCAGGTCAGAACTCTCATTGATAAAGTCCGAGTCTGTTTCCGCAAGTGCAGCAATCACCGTTTCCACACCTTCTTCGCCCACTTTCTGGGCAATCTTATTTAAGCCTTTGTTGCGCAGCTTATTTACATAAGACTCAGCAGAAGGGTTTTCGTACCTGTCGGCAATGATTTGTTCCAGCTTAAAGATGAAGTTATGGTTATAGTCCGTTTTAAAACAGCTGCGTGAGCCCGTATGGCAGGTCGGGCCTACAGGGCTAACCTTAATCAGCAGGGTATCGTTATCGCAGTCTATATGCGTTTCTTTCACAAACAGGAAATTGCCGCTTTCCTCGCCTTTGGTCCACAACCGCTTCTTGCTGCGGGAAAAGAAAGTGACTTTACCCTCCGCCTGCGTCTTATCCCATGCTTCCTGGTTCATATAACCCAGCATGAGCACTTCAAGTGTCTTTTCATCCTGTATAATCACCGGAACCATGCCGCCGGTCTTTTCAAAATCTATCTTCATTACAGCCTTACAGGTATGTTGTGTTTCTTTAGTTCTTTCTTTAATTCCGGAATAGGTATCTCACCAAAATGAAATACAGATGCCGCAAGCGCAGCATCAACGCCAGTTTTCTGGAACACCTCTGTAAAATGTTCCATCTTGCCGGCTCCGCCCGAAGCAATAACCGGAATGTTTATTGAACGCGATATTTTATCGAGCAGCGGACAGTCAAATCCGTTCTTCGTGCCGTCATGATCCATCGAAGTCAGTAGAATCTCGCCCGCACCCAGGCTTTCCGCCTCAATAATCCAGTCTTCCGTTTGCAGCTCCGTAATCAATCTGCCTCCGTTCAGGTGTACCATGTTCCGGCCGTCAACCAGCTTAGTGTCTACGGCAACCACCACAAACTGTACACCGAAAGCATTTGCCAGTTCTGCAATCAGCGAAGGATCCCTGACCGCCGCAGAATTAATGCTGATCTTGTCGGCCCCCGAATTCAGCAGGGCCTCAGCATCAGCAACGGAAGTAATCCCTCCGCCTATGGTAAACGGAATATTCAGTTGCCTGGCTACCGCCTTCACCATCTCAATGGTCGTACCCCGGCGTTCATGTGTAGCCGTAATGTCCAGGAATACCAGTTCATCAGCACCCTGCTGCGCGTATTGCCAGGCCAATTCCACAGGGTCACCGGCATCCTTCAGGTCAACAAAATTAACGCCTTTTACAGTACGGCCGTCCTTAACATCCAGGCAGGGAATAATGCGTTTGCTTAACATGCTTTCTACTAATGCCTGTCTCTACAAGGAGGTCATCTGTTTCAGGTTCCATTGCTTAATCTCCTCAATAGAGATGCGATTTTCGTAGATGGCTTTACCCACCACTACCGAGCGGATATCCAGCTTAGCCAGTTCTTCAATATCCGCCATGGAACTGATTCCGCCAGATGCGATCAGCTTGATAAAAGGAGAGTGGTCGAGCAGTTTTCTGTACAGATCTACCGCCGCACCGCCAAGCTTGCCGTCTTTATTGATGTCCGTGCACAAAAATCTGAAAAAGCCCAACTGCAGGCACTTATCCACATAGTCCATCAGCTTGATTGGCGAGCTTTCCATCCAGCCGCTATACTTGATCACCTCATCAAGCACATCAATAGCGATCACGATGCGGTTTGCATAGTCATATTTCTTGCCCACTTCCGTGCTCAGTTCTTTCAGAAAGTTAGGATTGGTAATGGCCTGCGTACCCACGATCACCCGGTGTATTCCGGCATCAAGCAAGTCTGTCACCTGCTGTATGGTACGTATACCCCCCCCATACTGCACCCGCATGTCCGTTTTCTTAATGATATCAAATAAAGTCTTTTGATTGCTGAAATCGCCTTTGGCGCCATTCAGGTCAATGATGTGTATAAACTCGGTACCGTTAGAGCGGTACGTATTAATCATGTCTTCTATCGAAACATCATACACTGTTTTCTGATCGTAGTCGCCCTCTCTTAGCCGGACCACCTTTCCGTCCAGTATATCAATTGCAGGAATTATATACATTTTAGTGTTTTAAGTTTAAAATTTACAGCCGCTCCGGGCATTCTAATTTTGAAAAGTTCTTCAATAAACGTTCGCCGGCTGCCCCGGATTTTTCAGGATGAAACTGCACCCCGTAAAAGTTATCTTTCTGCACCCCCGCAGAGAAAGGCAGGCCATACTCCGCTGTAGCGATGTCAAAAATAGGGTTATATTCAATAAAGTACGAATGCACAAAATAAAATTGTGCATCAGGCGCAATGCCCTCAAACAGCGAATTGTTATGGTGGGCAACGTTATTCCAGCCCATATGCGGAATCTTAATGCCTTTTTCACGGTCAAACAAACGCGTTCTTACCGGAACCACAGCCATCATATCAGCATCCCCCTCTTCAGAGTGGGCGGTGAGCAGTTGCATGCCAACGCAAATACCCAGAACAGGCTTTTTTAATGCCTTAAGCGGCTTAATCAGTCCCGTTTGCTCCAGCTTCTTCATTGCGGCGCCGGCATGGCCCACACCAGGAATAATAATGTGCGTATACTTTTCCAGATCAGCTTCCTCATTCACCATCCCGTAGGCAATCCCTTGTCGTTCCAGTGCCGAAGTCAGGGAAAAGATATTTCCCGCACCATAGTTTACAATCCCGATCATATCGTTAGTCAATACACAAAGATAAGCAATTATAATACCCCTTTTGTACTTGGCAGTATCAGCTTCTCAGGATCCCGCTTTATCGCCATTTTAATGGCTTTTGCAAAGGCCTTGAAAATCGCCTCTATCTTATGATGCTCATTCTCACCCTCAGCTTTAATATTCAGGTTACACTTTGCCGCATCGGTAAACGATTTGAAGAAATGATAGAACATCTCCGTCGGCATATCGCCGACCTTTTCCCGTTTAAATTCCGCATCCCATACAATCCATGGACGCCCCCCGAAATCAATCGCCGCCTGGGCCAGACAATCGTCCATCGGCAAACAGAATCCGTATCTTTCCAGGCCGAGTTTATTGCCAATGGCTTTTGCAAAAGCCTCACCCAGTGCAATACCCGTGTCTTCTATCGTATGGTGCTCGTCGATGTGCAGGTCGCCCTCCGTTTTAATGCTCAGGTCTACACTGCCGTGACGGGCAATCTGATCCAGCATATGATCAAAGAAATGCAGACCGGTAGAAACTTCCGCTTTTCCGGTACCGTCAAGATCAATAGCGATGGCTATTTTCGTCTCATTGGTATTACGCTCATGCTTTACCCGCCGGCTTCCCGCTTTCAGCATCGTGTAAATATCTTCCCATTTTTGCGTTTCCAGGGAAATATGCGCGCCCAGGGACTCCGCTTTCTCCAGCATCTCGCCCGATCCTAGGGCGTCATTATTACGCAGCCATATCGCTTTTGCGCCAAGGTTCTTCGCCAGGATCACATCATTGAGCCTGTCGCCAATCACATAAGAATTCGGCAGGTCAAAACCCTCGCCCAGAAAATGCTGCAGCAAACCCGTGTTCGGCTTGCGCGTAATTGCGTTCTCATTCGCAAAGGTCTTGTCAATAATCACCTCACTGAATACTACGCCTTCGCCCGCAAAGGTGTCCATGATGAAATTATGCACCGGCCAGAAATTCTCCTCCGGATGTGAATCCGTTCCTAAACCATCCTGATTGGTCACCATCACCAGCGTGTAGTCAAGCTCTGCCGCAATCCTCGACAGGTAATACAAAGCCCGCGGATAAAATTCCAGCTTGGCAAATGAGTCAATCTGCTCATCTTCCGGTTCTTTGATCAGCGTGCCGTCACGGTCTATAAAGAGTACTTTTTTCATGTTAAATATCTTTTAGCGCTGCCAGCAGCGTTTTGTTCTCTTCCGGTGTCCCAATCGTAATCCTCAGGCAGCCCTCGCAAAGTGTTACCTTAGAGCGATCGCGGATAATAATCCCCTGATCTACCAGCGCATTATATGTTCCGGTCGCATCCTTAACTTTAGCCAGTATAAAATTAGCATCTGAAGGATAAACATTAAGCACGCTGTCCAGCTCCTGCAAGTCCGCAATCAGTTGCTCCCGGTCGGCCACCGTAACCCTGATCCATTCATTCACCTGTTCAATGTTTTTCAGCGCATTTAAGGCAATGTCCTGAGTAGCTTGATTGATGTTGTACGGAGGCTTCACCTTGTTAAAAATATCGATCACCTGTCTCGATGCAAAAGCCATTCCCAGCCGCAAAGCCGCAAGTCCCCACGCCTTTGAGAAGGTCTGGAGCACAACCAGGTTCGGGTATTCCGTCAGCTCCTGGATAAAACTGCGCTGCTTGGCGTAATTGATATAAGCCTCGTCGATTACCACAAGACCCTTAAAATTAGCCAGTATGGTTTCGATATCTGTACGGATGATTGAATTACCCGTCGGATTGTTTGGTGAGCAGATAAAGATCACTTTCGTATGCTCATCGATCGCTTCTGCAATGCCGTCAAGGTCCAGTTGAAACTGGGGCGTAAGGTTCACCCGGCGCACCTCCACATTGTTGATGCCTGCCGAAACCTCATACATGCCGTAAGTTGGGGGGAGGATGATCACATTGTCCACCCCAGGCTCGCAAAAAGCCCGGTAAAGAAGGTCTATCGCCTCGTCACTTCCGTTGCCCAGGAAAGTATTCTCAATCGGCACCCCTTTAATCTTGCTGATCGCATCCTTCAAATCCAGTTGCAGGGGATCAGGATAACGGTTGTAGTCCTTTTGCAAAGCACTGCTCAGCTCACCGTTCAGCGGTGAACCAAAGCTGTTTTCATTGGCGTCCAGAAATACACTGGCCTGGCCCTTGTATTCGTCCCTCGCCGTAGAGTAAGGCTTCAGGTTCTTTATGTTTTCTCTCTGTAAACTCGTTATGTCCATGGTTAAATGTCTTTTAATCGTATGCTCACCGCGTTTCTGTGCGCCTGCAGGCCTTCAGCCTCCGCAAGTGTCTCTACGGTTTGCCCAATCTGCCCCAGTCCCTGCCGGTCGATATACTGAAAAGTGATTTTCTTAACGAAAGCGTCGAGTGATACCCCTGAGTATGCTTTTGCAAAGCCGCTTGTCGGAAGCGTATGGTTAGTTCCCGAAGCATAGTCGCCCGCGCTCTCCGGCGTCAGGTTGCCCAGAAATACCGAACCCGCATTGCGGATCAGCGGCAGCAGTTTCTCATACTTTTCTGAAGCCACAATGAGGTGTTCCGGCGCGTACACATTGCTGAATTCCATACCCTGTTCGAGGCTATCGACCAGTACGGCATACGAGTTGGCAATCGCTTTAGCGGTTACATCCCTCCTTGGTAAGACGGCCAGCTGCGCCTCCAGTTCCTTCATTGTCTCGTCTAGTATGGAACTTGAGGTAGCCACCAAAATTGACTGAGAATCAGTACCATGCTCTGCCTGTGCAAGCAGGTCGGATGCTAAGTATGACGGATTGGCAGTCTCATCCGCAAGTACCAAAACCTCCGATGGACCAGCAGGCATATCAATCGCAGTTCCGGCGGCCGACTGTACCAATTGTTTAGCCTGAGTCACATAGCGATTGCCCGGCCCGAAGATCTTGTAAACCTGGGGTACAGTCTCCGTACCGAAGGCCATCGCTGCTACAGCCTGCGCGCCGCCGATGAGGTATATTCGCTCAATACCGAGCTTCATCGCCACATAGGCCACATAGCAGTTCGTCTTGCCATCCTTTTGCGGAGGAGAACATACCACAATCTCCCGGCAGCCTGCCAGCGTTGCCGGAACGCCTAGCATCAGGAAAGTACTCGGCAGTACAGCCGATCCGCCCGGGACGTACAAACCAACACGATCTATCGCTCGGCTTTCCCTCCAGCAGGTTATCCCGGGCATCGTGTCAATCTTCTCCTCGCGGCAAGCCTGTGCAGCGTGAAATGCCCGGATGTTTTCGTAAGCGATATCGATAGCCCGTTTGCCCTCTGCGGGAATAGAAGCTGCTATCATTTCAAGCTCTTCAGGACCCAACCAAAGACGCTCCATTTCCACCCTGTCAAACTGTTTGGCATAGTCGAACAAGGCCGTGTCACCTTCCACTTTTACCCGCTTTACAATAGTTTCAACCTGTTGCTGTATACTGGCATCGTCTTCAAGCTGGCGTAGGCAAATCGATTCAATTTCCTCTTTAGATAAATCAGTATATCTGTAGATTTTCAATGATTTATATTTTATTATTAATTAATAGTTAATGCTTATGCAATGATTTTTTCTATCGGCATCACCATTATTCCCTGTGCACCGGCTGCCTTTAAAAGGTTTATTTTCTCCCAGAAATCATGCTCTGCGATGACTGAGTGCACAGCCACCCAATCCTCGTCAAACAAAGGCACTACGGTCGGACTTTTCACGCCTGGCAGCAGGTCCACGATTTTTTGCAGGTTGCTTTTTGCCACGTTCAATACCACATATTTTGTCTCCTTGGCGCGTAGTACAGAACGTATCCTTTGCAGGAGTTCCTGAACTTCCGGCAGCAGGTCAGACCCCTCCTTGCCAATCAGCACGGCTTCCGATTTCATCACTTCCGAGAAAGGTTTCAGACCATTGCTTTTCAGTGTTCCGCCGGTCGACACAATATCGCAGATCGCATCGCTTAACCCCAGGCCCGGGCCGATCTCTACCGATCCGGATATGGTGCGCACTTCAGCATCCACATTATTTTCCTTAAGGTACTTCTCCAGGATAACCGGGTAGGAGGTTGCAATCGCCTTGCCCTTCAACTGGCTCACCTCGGTAATGCTGCTGTCGTTAGGCACGGCAATCTTCAGGGTGCATTTACCGAAGCCAAGCCGCTGCAGGTAGGTCACCTCAGCGCCCGCCTCTACAATCACATTTTCACCAACAATACCCAGATCGGCAATGCCGTCCTGCACATATTCCGGGATATCATCATCACGAAGGAAGAGTATCTCCAGCGGAAAATTGGTGACAGAGGATATTAACGAGCTCTTGTAGTTCTCGAAAGACAAACCACAATTTTTAAGGATCTCTACTGATTTTTCGTTTAATCTACCCGATTTCTGGATAGCTATTTTGAGTGTTTTCACTATATGCTTTTAGAATTATTGAATTAATGAACAAGAAATAAAGTCGAAACAAGTTTTGAAGTACAAAACATTACATATTACATCGCCGCCAGGCGATGATGAAAATGTAAGTGATGGTTCAAAATTGTATTCATAACTTATTTAAGTTCCTTATCAACAATGACTAGCATCTCCGAGGCGATGCAAATATAAAAAACGCTTTGTGAAATCAAAACAGCTTTTCACAATTAAATCGGCGGAATCTCTAATTCACCCAGGTACTGACTATTGCCGGTATGCTTGCCATATCCCGACGCAAAGTTCTTATCTTAGCGTCGATGGTCACACTAGGCAAAGGTGAATATCTTGGGGAGAACATAACGCGGTTTGAGTCAGACGGCCTTACGATTGTTGATACGAGCTACAGGCAGCCCGTATATTCAGGCTGGCATTCGCACCATTGTGCGCACCTCACGCTTGTTCTCAATGGCGGTAACCTCGAAAAGCGTCCACGGAGGGAGTTGCAACTCAGCAGCGGGCAAGTGGTTTTCTACCACCATGGGGAACTTCACCGAAATGATCATACGCTGTTTCCTTCGCGCAACATCAATCTTGAACTGAGTGAGGATTTTTTTTTAATGAGCGGACTAACGCCGATACAATTGGAAAAAGCTGTAGCAGGACGGGGGTTACAGGCGGCCGATATTATCAGAGTTTTACATGAACTTTTTTATCCCGGTGCCGATCTGCAGCAGACGGCTACAATGATCCTTGGGGCTGCGGCAAGTGCCCCCCTGGGAAGGTTGGAGCCAGATTGGGTTGCTGTGGTACGGACGTTTCTGGAGGATAACTGGTACAGATGGCCTGGCCTAGTTGAAATTGCGGAGGCTGCAGGCGTACACCCGATTACCATCTCAAAGTCATTCAGCCGATATTTTAGCGGAACGCTAAGTTCATATACCCGAAAATTGAAGGTTGGCCGGGCCGTTGCACTGATCAGGTCGGGCAAATATTCGCTCACTACTGTCGCCTTAATGTGTGGGTTTGCTGACCAAAGTCATTTTATCAGGGCGTTTAAAGCGAATACCGGCCTCCTGCCCAAGGCTTTTGAACGTTGGTAAGTTCCATGGGCAGGCAAATCCTGTTCTATTTTTAAAGTATGATCTGGCTTAGTTTTACGGCATGAAAAAAATTGTTCTGCTTTTATCGATGCTTGGTCTGTTTGGAAATGTCGCCGCGCAACATTTACCCGCTAGGCTTGATAGCTTCTATTCCAGCCTGGCGGCCGAGGGCCGCTTGAACGGGGGTGTACTGGTGGCGTCCAAAGGACAGGTGCTTTATGAGCGATATTTTGGTTGGGCCAGCATACAACATAAGCGACGTAATGAAGCGGCTACAGCATTTCAGCTGGCCTCTCTATCAAAACCTTTTACTGCTGTCGCCATTATGCAACTGGCTGAAACCGGAAAGCTGAATCTGAGTGAGCGCTTCTCCCATTACTTCCCTCAGTTTCCATACAAAGATATTACGATCGCGCAATTGCTTTCTCACAGTTCCGGGCTTTCAGATCAGGATTTGTCGGACGCCCAGGCAGCCTTTGAACGCAGGCTGGGGCGCCGACACTGCAACGCCGACCTCGTAGCTATGCTTGCTGAAGCGAAAGTGAAGTTAAAGCTAAAGCCTGGTGAAAAGTGGTGGTACAGCAATCTTGGCTTCGAATTGCTAGCTACTTTGGTCGAAAAGGTGTCTGGTCTCGGTTTTCCACATTATCTGAATAGGTATATATGGAGCCCTGCGGGCATGGAGCATACCTATCTCCGCATGTCGCAAAAAGACGAGAGAATTTGGCAGGCACGCAATTATGACTACCCTAAAAGGTATGCACCATACCGTGAAAGGGTAGACAATAGTGGGGGCGACTATACGGAACGCGCTTACGGGCATAGTAACATTGTCAGCACATGCCGGGATCTGCTCAAATTTAGCCAGGCATTTTTCGGCGGACGTTTGGTGTCCCCGGCTATGGTGACTCATGCGACGACAGGCACCAGTTTACAGAACGGTCGGCCAAATGCCGTATGGATGAACATTGGAAGTATGGGCAGCACCGTAAACGGCTTGGGATGGTTTGTCTTCAACCAAAGCCCCAGAGCGGGAACGTTGTTCCATGCGGGCGGAATGTCGGGTGCGGTCACTATCCTTTTGTTTGATCCCAGCTCGGCGTCAACGGTGATCATTCTAGACAATATGGGCAGTGAAGGAATTTATAATAATGCCTTGAACGGTCTACGGCTGCTGAACGGGCGGCAGGTTGTACCCTCAAAAAAGAATCTTGCCCGCTTGTACGGTCGCTGGCTCATGACAATGAAGGCTGACGCTGCAGCGAAACTACTCATGAAGCTTCGCAATGACACGCTTAACTATACCCTAAACGAAAACGACATAAACAACCTGGGGTACGCTCTGCTGCATGATAAGATTCAGCAAAAGGCTCTTGAGGTCTTCAAGATCAACTGTTTTTTATTCCCGGCAAGCGACAATGCCTTTAACAGTTATGCTGAGGCTTTGGAGCAAATCGGGCAGCAGGCCGATGCGCTTGATATGTACCGGAAGTCGGTACAACTTAACCCCGACAACCAGGATTCGTTAAAGGCACTTCGGCGCCTTGAAAGTACCACACAATAAATTTACCAAACTTAAGCCCGAATACTTACCTTTGATTTTTAATGAATTTCCTATATCCAGGTTTCCTTTTCGCACTGGGGGCAATAGCAATTCCTATTGTAATTCATCTTTTCAATTTCAGGAAGTTAAAGCGCGTTTATTTTAGTAATGTCCAGTTTCTGGTGTCGCTGCAGCAGGAGCATGCAACGGGCAGGAAATTGAAACACCGGCTCGTGCTGTTGAGCCGGATCCTGGCCATTGTATTTCTTGTACTTGCATTTGCCCGTCCTTATATATCCGCGGGTAACCAGGCGGTCAGTCCCGATGCGCGTACGGTGGTGAGTGTTTATGTCGACAATTCCTATAGTATGCAAACGCTGAACCGGGAGGGTACGCTGCTCGACGAGGCTAAGCGAAAAGCTGCGGAGATTGCCAAGACGTACGGACTGAACGACCGGTTTCAACTCATTACCAATGATTTTGAGGGCAGGCACCAGCGGCTGGTCGACCGCCAGGAATTCATCGATCTGCTGGCAGAAGTGAATATCTCGCCTTCCTCCCGAAATTTGCAGCAGGTCATCTACCGTCAGCAAACTGACGCGGTTAAAGCACAAAACCAGGTGTTTTACCTCTTGTCCGATTTTCAAAAGAGCTTTTTAGGGAAGAAGCCGGTTGCCGGATTCGTGCCGGCTGCCGGTTATCATTTTGTAAAGCTGGACGCCAACAGTCAGCCGAATATAACTGTCGACACCCTCTGGAGCTTGTCGCCCGTACATCGGCCCGGCCAGCCTGTGCAACTCGTTGTTCAACTTAAAAATTTCGGAATGGAGGACGCCGAGCAGGTACCCTTGAAACTTAGTATAGGCGGTCGGCAGAAAGCCGTACGAACGGTATCCGTTCCCGCCTTACGAACAGTAAAAGACACCTTATCGTTCAGCGGCCTCAATGCAGCCTGGCAAAAGGCAGAACTTCGCATCACGGATTATCCGCTTACCTTCGACGACGTGCTGAACTTCAGTTTTCCGGTAAGCACAAAAATGCCTGTACTGCACATCAGCGGCGATTTGTCCAGTCCCGTGATCCGTTCCCTTTTCAGATCAGATCCATACTTTGAGCTTAAGGAGATGCCGGAAGGCAACATCCAGTATTCAGCGCTAGGGAATTATCAACTTATCGTGGTGTCCGGCCTGAAGCAGCTTTCTGCCGGGCTGGCCGCAGAGCTGAAAACACAGGTGCAGAGCGGGGCTTCCCTGATTATTTTTCCAGATACGGAGATAGAGCCCCCCGTGCACAATGCCTTTCTGGCGGGACTTTCATTGCCACAGGTAAAAGAACTTCACAAGGAAGCCTCACTGCGCAGTTCTGCCGATCTGAGCAGTGAGCTGTTTGATGATGTGTTTGAGCAGATACCTGCCCAAATGGATCTGCCGCAGGTCACGCGGTATTTCGAGTATGGTCCTGCAGGAAAGCTGGGCCGGCAAAATATCCTAAGCCTGCCGCTGAACAGAGGTTTACTCTCAGGTTATCTTCTGGGCGACGGGCGTGTATACCTCTCGGCGGTATCGCTAAGTGAGGAGGATAGCAACCTGGCCCGGCATCCGATTTTTCTGCCACTGATGTTTAAGGCTGCGTTTAGCAGTTCCAGGCCGCAGCCACTGTTCTATATTGCGGGGCGAGACAACCTGCTCGAGACTGGAAGAATCAGTTTGCCCGACAAGCAGGTACCGAGATTGTCGACAGGCACTTTTGAGGTGATCCCGGAGGTACGGCAGAGCCCGGGTAAAACAACCTTGTACGTGGCCGACCAGATTCGCGAGGCGGGATTTTACGATCTGAAACTCGGCGATTCTACCTTGGCAGTATTGGCTTTTAACGACAACCGGCTGGAGTCGGACATGACTTATGCGTCCGATAGTGAGCTGCGCACGCTGGCGGGTAAGGCACATGGGCGTCTTTTGAATGCGAAAACCGATACCGGCTCCATCAGCATACATACCAGGGGCGAAGCTACAGAGTTCTGGAAACTTTGTGCTATTTTCGCGATACTTTGCCTGATCGCAGAGGTATTGCTGATCCGATTTTATGATGCAAGCAACAAACAAGTAAATAAAACGATAATTTAGTATGATGAACCTTCTCTTAAAGAGCGTAACGATAGCCGATCCGAACAGCAAATATAACGGGCAGCAATGTGATGTGCGTATAGAGGCCGGCAGGATTACGGCAGTGTCCGCGGCGGGTACTGCAGCAGATGTCACAAAGGATGTTGAGGTGATAGAAGGCAAAGGTCTGGTGCTCTCTCCCGGGTTCTTTGATCTCAACTGTTCCGTGGGCGATCCGGGTTATGAAACGCGTGAAGACATCACTACGGCCACTGCAGCGGCGGCGGCAGGGGGCTTCACGGGTATTGCTGTACTGCCCGATACGGCGCCGGTCGTGCAATCGAAAGCTCAGGTGGAATATATAAAGAACCGCGCCAGTGGTGGTTTGGTGAGCGTGTACCCGCTTGGTGCAGTGAGCCAGAACCGCGAAGGCAAGGAACTCGCAGAGATGTACGATATGAAGCTTGCCGGGGCGGTTGCTTTTACGGATGGCGATAAGCCGATTGCTGATGATGGTTTCATGAGCAGGGCCATGCAGTATGCCAAAGGTTTTGGTAGTCTTATTATGACCTACCCGGAGAATAAGTCGATAGCCGGTAAATCTCAGGTGAATGAGAGCGGCACAAGTGTCCTGCTGGGCATGAAAGGCATTCCGGCCCTGGCCGAGGAAATGCACGTTAGCCGCGACCTGTTCCTTGCCGAACACTACGAGGCGCCCGTACACATCAGCACCATATCAACCGCAGGTGCTGTGGAACTGATGCGCAGCGCTAAAGCTAAGGGCCTGAAGGTCTCCTGCGATGTAGCTGCACATCATTTGGTGTGGACAGAGGAACTGCTGAACGATTTTGACAGCAATTATAAAGTAAAGCCACCGTTGCGGGGCCAGGCAGATGTAGAGGCTTTGCGGCGTGGACTGAAAGACGGAACGATAGACGCGGTGGTATCGCAGCATCGTCCGCATGAGATCGAATTTAAGGCAGTAGAGTTTGAAATTGCCTCGTATGGGGTTACAGGATTGCAAACTACGCTCTCTTTATTACTTCAGGCCGGACTAGAAGGAGAGGAGATTGCACGTGTGCTTGCCCTGAATCCAAGGAACCTCCTTAAGCTGGAAGTCCCGGTCATCACCGAGGATACCGCCGCTAATGTGGTACTTTACGATCCTGTCGGGGCGTGGACCTATACAGAAGAGAATAACCGTTCAAAATCCGCCAACACGCCGCTGATGAACAAAACGCTTACCGGTAAGGTAAGGTTGGTATGCAACAATAGTCAAATAGAAACCTATGGATAATCATGTAAAGGCCGCTCTGACGGCATCATTGGAAAGCTTTACGCGGGTAAGCGGTCAGGAATCTGCTAGCCTAATGGATAAACTGGTCGGCGTGTTCGACATGGAAGCAGGCTTTATGGAAAAGGTAGATGCCTTTGATGCGGCTATGGACGATTACCCGGCTTTTGAAGAGCTTCGGGAAACCTATTTTGATTTGCTGATGATCAATTTCTTTGCAAGCGACGTAAAGAAACTGGAGGAAGATTACCTCGATTCACCAGAGTGGGAAGCTATTGAGGAACAGACGCTCGACCGGGGTACTGAACTGCTTAACCTGCTGCTGTACATCAATGAATGTCACGATGAGGATATAGAGCCGGAACTTGGCGACTTCCTGAAGGAGTTTTTGCTGGTGGAAGAGGACGAGTTTCAGGATGAGTTCCACATTTACGAGGAGCTGATCAGCAATCAGCAGCTTGCGGAAAGCAGCGTACAGGACATCTGCAGGCATGCATTGCAAATCCCGGAGACGGAGGAGATCAGGGAACTGTTTGTTTCGTTCATGAGCTTCTTCTTAGAGCCGGGAGGTGATCTGAAACTGGAAAGCGAGATCGAAAAGTACAGTGAAAATAAAACTTTTGATGTGGCGGTTTACGCATTGATTGCTAACTTTAATAAGTAATCTGAAAGAAATTATGGAAACAACTGCGACGAACGTCAATATCAAACAGGAATCTATTAAAAACGGGCTTATTATGGCTGCGGTAAGTATTGTCCTGTTTCTTTTCACCAACTATGTCCTTCCCGATATGATGGGATCGACGATCATGTTTATAGGCCAGATGATCGTGGGTCTGCTTATTGCCATAGCGCTGATCCTGGACATGCGTAAAAAGATCGGAGGATATTGGACCTTCGGGCAGGCGCTTACACACATTTTTGTGATGTTTATGATTTCAGCGGTAGTGGTCTACTTCTTTACGATAGCCTTTGGGAAATATATTGATACTACATACCCGGAACGTATGAAGGCAATTATCTATGAAAAGACTGAGGGAATGCTCAAGTCGATGAATATGGATCAGGACGACATCGATGAAGCTATGCGCAAGCAGAGTGCCGATATGGAAAAGCAGTTCGACCCAAGTTTTTCACAGATGGTGGTAGGCCTGGGTATACAACTGGTGATGTACTTTATAGGAGCATTGATCTTTGCAGCTATCTTTAAAAAGAGTCCTCCGCCGCATCTGCAGTTCGACGAGGAATAAAATTTATTTAAAAAAAGCCGGTCTTGCGACCGGCTTTTTTTATGCTCCTTCGGTAGATACATTATACAGATCGTACCAGTCCTGATGGTCCAGATCGATCGAAAATGCATTGGCAATATTCCTGATGCGCTGTTCGTTGCGTGTTCCGATCAGTGGCAGGGCACCCAGCTTGTTAAGCCAGGCAATGGCCAGTGATTCGATGTCTGCGTTGTATTTGCTGCTCAGTTCCTCAAGTTTCTTCCTTACAGCTACGGCCTGAGGATCTTTGCCCTCAGCGATCCGTCCTTCAGCAAGGGGGGCATAAGCCAGAGGACGCATGTAGCGCTGTTTGATATAGTCGATCTGCCCGTTTTCCAGAGCTTTCGTGTTGAGCAGGTTAAGTTCAATGTGATTGGTTACGATCGGCTTGTTGAGGTATGAAGCCAGCAACTGGTGCTGGAATACCGTAAAATTAGCAACGCCGATGTTCTTTATTTTTCCGGAGTCTTTAAGCTTTTCCAGTGTCAGGGCGGTCTCCTCCAGGTTAGAGATCGGGTCGAGCTTGTCGAGCAGCAGGATATCCAGGTAATCTGTCTTAAGCTTCTTCAGGGAACGCTCTACGCTGCTGGTAATCTGGCTGGCGGAGGTGTTATAATGCCTGATGCGCACGCCAGGATTTTCGGCATGCGGAACGTTTAATCCGCATTTGGTAAACAACACAACTTCCGAGCGTTTTACTACGCCCTCCTGTATAAGGTTGCCGAACAACTCTTCGCAGGTAAAATTCCCGTAATGGTCGCTGTGCTCAAAGGTGTTGATGCCGAGCTCCAGGCAGAGTTCCACAATCCTGCGCAACGTTTTTGATGTGTCGGCCACGTCATCCCATCTGTAAAAACCATAAACGGCAGGCGAAACTTTCGGGCCTGCGTCTCCCATGTATATCTTTTGCATAACATCTCAAATCTATTGAAAAAAATCAATTCATAAACCGGGCCAGAAGAGATTTTGGTTATCTTCACCAGGCACTGAGTAATCACCCAGATATTGAGTCATGAGCAAAACCGCGTACGATGCCATTGTTGTAGGATCGGGGCCGAACGGACTGGCCGCCGCCATCACCCTTCAGCAGGAAGGGCTCTCTGTGCTACTTATCGAAGGCAAGGATAAAATAGGCGGCGGATTGCGGTCGGCCGAACTCACCCTTCCGGGTTTTATGCACGACGTATGTTCGGCGATACACCCACTTGCTGTGGGTTCACCTTTCTTTCAGACACTGCCACTGTCCGACCATGGGTTAACTTACCTTTACCCGGAGCTGGCCGCTGCCCATCCGTTCGACGACGGGACCGCGGCCGTATTGAGCAGTTCGCTGAGAGATACAGCCCGCTGCCTGGGCGCCGACGAGCGCAGGTATTTAAAACTAATGGGACCTGTTGTGGAAGACTGGCCCGATCTGGCGGCTGATGTACTCGGGCCGCTTCGTTTTCCGAAGCATCCATTGAAGCTGGCCTCATTTGGCTTAAAGGCACTCACATCTGCCACTTATCTGTCGCGGCGTTTCAAAACGGCAAAGGCCCGCGGACTGTGGGCAGGTATGGCAGCACATTCGATACAGCCGCTCAGCAACCTAAGCACCTCGGCGATTGGCCTGGTACTTATGGCTGCGGCACACCTCAAAGGCTGGCCCGTGCCTGCTGGGGGCTCGGGCGAAATAGCCGCTGCGCTTTCTTCTTACTTCCTCAGTCTGGGCGGGCGCATCGAAACCAACTGGTATGTACGCAGTCTGGACGAACTTCCAACCGCCAAGACGGTTCTTTTTGATGTTACCCCCCGGCAAATGCTGCAGATTGCCGGACACAGATTTTCGACCATTTACAAATGGCAGCTCGAGCGTTACCGTTACGGTATGGGCGTATTTAAAATAGATTGGGCACTGGATGGCCCTGTTCCTTTTACAGCAGCAGAAGCGAGACGTGCAGGAACCGTTCATATAGGCAACACCATGGAGGAAATTGAGTTTTCGGAGCGGGAATGCTGGCAGGGCAAACATGCAGATAGGCCTTTTGTACTCCTTGCCCAGCAAAGTCTGTTCGACGACTCGCGGGCACCTTCAGGTAAGCACACCGCCTGGGCCTATTGCCACGTACCCTATGGGTCGACCAAAGATATGACTACAGCTATAGAAGGCCAGGTGGAACGGTTCGCGCCTGGCTTCCGCGACCTGATCCTGGCCCGCCATACGATGAACACGGCGCAGATGCAGGAATACAATCCAAATTATATCGGCGGTGATATCAACGGGGGAGTGATTGATCTGGCGCAGCTATTTACCAGGCCGGCACTGCGCATGTCTCCATACCGCAGTTCGGCCAAAGGCCTTTACATCTGTTCCTCCTCTACGCCGCCGGGAGGAGGCGTTCACGGCATGTGTGGCTATCATGCGGCAAAGCGGGCACTTAAGGATGTTTTTTCCATTCATTTGAGCGACCTTTAGCAGGAGCCGGATTTTGGTCTGCGCTGGCGCTCTTCGTTTGCCCGAAACGGTAGTTATTTTTAACATCATTTTTAAATTGAGGTTATACCGATACCCTAGGTTTGTCTGCATATAACATCAGACATGACAAAAAACCTACTTAACCGACACACGCTTCACGCAGCGGTGTTTGCTTTTACTGCAACAATCATGCTTAGTGCCTGTAAAAAGGACAAGGAAAAGAACGATGATACCAACCCGATCGTCCCGGTTGAACTGAAAGACTATTCTGTAAACCCCTCGCTGCTCAAAACCATGCCCGGTTTTGAAAGCCTGAAGATCACGACGCTGATCAGCAGTGACGATGTACTTCCTGAATCGCCCAACTTTATTTTTGGCGCACAGCCTGACGGGGCTGGCATTATTAAAGATCCCGCAGGCAACGGTTTCATTATGATCAACAATCATGAGATACTGCAATCGGTTTCACGCGTATACCTGGATAAAAACTTCAAGCCTGTGAAGGGTGAGTACATTGTTGATTCCGATGGTGGTATGACGCGCCTTTGCTCAGCTACCATGGCAACACCGGAGGAGCATGGTTTCGCCAAGCCAGTCTTTCTTACCGCTGGAGAGAGCGGTGCAGAATCAATGATCCACGCCATAGATCCTCTGGCGCCGGCCGATAAAAAGAATAATCAGCGTACGCTGCAGGCGCTGGGACGCTGGAGCGCTGAAAATGCTGTACCTCTCCCTAAAGGTAGCTTTCCTGGCAAATCTGTTATCCTTATTGGTGAAGATGAGAGCGACGGTCAGCTGGCCATGTACGTTTCCGCGCAAGGCGATCTGAACAACGGTAAGCTTTACGTGATGAAACGGGACAACAACGACCCTGTAGAGACGAATATGGTGAAGGGCCGGAGCTATAATGTAGAGTTTGTGGAACTCGACAATGTGAAAACAAGTACAGGTGCACAATTGCAGCAGCAGACCATCGACAAGAAGGCATTGATGCTGGCACGGGTAGAGGATATCGATTATCGTAAGGGAAGCGCTGCAAATGGACGGGAGGTTTATTTCACGGCAACAGGTGTTAGCCAGGCCGATAAGATTACCCCGGTAACAGGCAAAACGATGTGGGGCCGCGTGTATAAGCTTGTGCTCGACGCTAACGATCCGCTGAGAGGTAAACTAGAGGTAGCGGTAGACGGAAATGACAGCCCGGGCAGCAGCATTGTAAACCCTGATAACCTTTGTGTAACGGAGAATTATGTGTACATCCAGGAGGATGGTGACTCGTTCTATAAGAACAACAATCATGATGGTACGATCTGGCAGTTTGCAATGGGGAACAAAACCTTGAAAGCCATGCTTCAAATGGATCACAGACGTAATGATGCAGCATTCAGCGCTAAGTATAACCCTGCCAAAAATCTGCAGTTGAGCACCTGGGAATACGGTGCGATGTACGACGTGTCAGATCTTACCGGTATCCCTGGAACCTTTGCAGTAAACCTGCACCCGCATACCTGGACAGACAATAAGTATCGCAATGCCGACGGCGGAACGACTCGTCTGACAAACAATAGCGAAGGTGGCCAGGTGGTTATTGTACGTGGCATAGCTAGATAACATATTGATGATCAATAGATTTTTCAACGCAGGCCTGGCCTGCGTTGTTTTGCTTTTTGGGCTACAAGCTTGTAAAACAGCACAGCAAGATACAGCTGAAAACGTTAAGGCAATTTTTGAGCAGGAGCTGAAGCGTTTGCAGGAGGTGGTAGATGGAGACTTGCTGCCCGCTGCCGAAGGGGGCGACAGCCAAAAAATGAAATTATCTCTTGCCAGGGCCAGGGAACAATACAAGCGGATCGAATACTATTTCGAGTATTTTTTCCCGAAGACTGCGGTGCTCGTAAACGGGCCACCCATTGATGAAATTGAACTTGGGGAGAATCTGGTAGAGCCACCAACGGGCTTTCAGGTCATGGAAGAACTTATTTTTGGGAAGCAAACTGCAGAAAGCAGGGCAGAGCTGATCAACGAGATCAAAAAGATGCAGGTCGACCTGAAGCGGGCTGTGCGGTACAATGCGGAATACCAGATTACCGATGCACAGTTATTTGATGCCATGCGGCTGGAGGTATTTCGTATTATAAGTCTCGGTATTACCGGCTTCGACAGTCCGGCGGCACTCACGTCGCTTCCCGAGGCCTCGGCGGCGTTGTCGGGAATGATGCAGGCCATAGAGACTTACCCTGGTCACGGGCAACTAAAAAGCAATCTTGAAGAGGCAATCGCTTACCTCAATAAGGCTAAAGATTTTAATGCGTTCGACCGGCTTACATTTACTGCGGTACATGTGCAAAAGGTAAGTGAAAGCCTGGCAAAACTTCGTAAACAGTTGGACATCGAGACTGCCGCAAGCGGTTCGGCCTTGCAAGATTCGGCCGTAACGATGTTTCAGAAGCAGGCGTTCGACGTAAACCGCTTTACAAGTAACCACACAGAGTTTATTTCTGATGCCAAGGTTAGCCTGGGTAAAACGTTGTTTAACAGTGCCCTGCTCTCTAAGAAAAATGACCGGAGCTGCGCCAGTTGCCACCGGGAGTCTATGGCTTTCACTGACGGACTGAAGACTGCCGCGGGAATTAACGGCAGGCAATCTCTTTTGCGTAATACGCCTAGCTTGCTGTATGCCGGTATGCAACGCGCGTTCTTTTACGACCTGAAGGCAGCCTCCTTAGAAGATCAGGCGCTGGACGTGGTTCATCATAAAAACGAAATGGACGGGTCGCTGGAGGATGCTGCCCGCGAGATCAACCGCACAGGTGTCTATGTACCTGCTTTCAAAGCCGCTTATGGCGACACTTCTCAGAAGGCTACGCCCTGGAGGATACAGCATGCCATCGCTTCTTACATTCGCTCACTTGCACCCTTTTCGTCGCGGACAGATCAATATCTGCGGGGCGACCGATCCAAATTAAGTGCGGCAGAGAAGCGGGGGTATAATTTGTTTATGGGCAAGGCAAAATGCGGAAGTTGCCATTTTGCACCTTTATATAATGGCACCCCGGCACCCTTGTTTCAAAAAAGTGAAGGTGAAGTATTAGGCGTGCCAGCCGCCGCCGATACTGTCGGCGCAAAGGTTGACCCGGACGGAGGAAGATACACACTGAACCCGTATCCGCAGTACCGGTTTGCATTTAAGACACCTACGCTACGAAATGTAGCGCGCACGGCGCCATACATGCACAATGGCGTGTATCAAACTTTGGAAGAGGTTCTCGATTTCTATAATCGCGGAGGCGGGGCGGGGATTGGAATTGCTCTGGATAACCAGACCTTGTCGGCCGATCCTTTGAACCTTTCCAGACAGGAAATAAAAGACATCGTCGAATTCTTAAAGGCCTTAAATGATGAAAAAGATTAAGGTTGCTTTTTTTGCTGAAATTCTGGTGGAGGACTTTGACGGGGCTGCCCGCACGATGTTTCAACTGATCAAGAGAATTGATCCCTCCCGCTTTGAGTTTCTCTTCTTTTGCGGGGTAGGGCCTGACAAGCTTGTGGAGTTTGAATGCATTAAACTTCCAATAGTTACACTGCCCATCAACGCTACATATACCATGGCCTTACCGGGCCTGATGAAAAAACAGCTAAAAAAGAGGCTCCGGGAGTTTATGCCCGACCTGGTTCATATTGCCACTCCCTCGCTGCTCGGAGGATTCGCCCTGAAATATGCCAACCGGCAGGGGCTCCCGGTAATGACCATTTATCATACGCACTTCGTGTCGTATATAGATTACTACTTAAAATATGCGCCTTTTTTGATTGAAAAGGTGAAGCAGATGCTGGCGGATAACCAAAAGCTTTTTTATAACAGATGCGATACCATTTATGTGCCGTCAACCAGTATCATGACTGAGCTGAAGAGATATGGGGTGGACTCGAACCGCATGAAACTTTGGAAACGGGGAATTAATGCCAGGCTCTTTTCACCGGATAAACGCGACGCTCGCGTTATAGAGCGGTTAACCGGTAACAACCGCCCCGCTATCCTTTTTGCCAGTCGCCTGGTATGGGAAAAAAACCTGGAGACGCTGTTTAAAATATATGATGGGGTGCAGGGCGCCGGACTAGACGTTAATTTTATTGTTGCGGGCGACGGTATTGCAAAGCGTGCATGCCAAAGCCGCATGAAACGTGCGGTCTTTGTAGGTAAGCTCGGACACGATGCGTTGTCCGCCTTGTATGCCAGTGCAAGTATTTTCCTATTCCCCTCTGTGTCGGAAACCTACGGAAACGTCGTGCTCGAAGCGATGGCTTCGGGGCTGCCCTGCATTATTGCAGATGGTGGGGGTTCGGCCGACTTTATTAAGGATGGTGTAAACGGGTTTAAGTGTGCCCCGTATGATGCCGACCATTATGTAATGCGCATTCGCAGGTTGTTGAATGACCGCCAGTTGGCCAGGCAGTTTTCCGCCGCCGGCCTTGCACAGTGCTTCGGGCTCGACTGGGATCAGTTAGCTACGGCTTACTTTGATGAAGTGAGCTTACTTGCAGACCGGAGGGAGAAAGATAGTTGCCGCGTTTCGTGAGGCGCTGGCTAACGATACTGCTGATGCTGATCACCCTGACTTCTTTGGTGATGTACATCCGTGCGGCCGACTTGACGCTGGCCTTGGCTGCTGTAGGCAGTATTGGTCCTAAGTTTTTGTTACTACTGGGTATTACGCTTTGCGCGTATGTTCTGGGTACCCTGAGCTGGCAATGCTGTCTTGGCAGTTCTGCAAAAAAGCTTTCCCTTTTCCGCCTGTTCATCATCCGCCACACAGGCGAAACCTTCGGTGTGTTTAATCCGGTAAGTGTGGTTGGGGGCGACTGGCTAAAAGTTAAGCTTCTTAAACAAGCAGGCATAGCCGGCGGCGCTGCCGGTAGTTCTGTTATCCTGTCAAGGGCAATTATGGTCATCAGTCAGTTGATGCTGTTCACCGCAGTCACTTTGCTGGCCTTGAGGGGTAAACAATTGGCGCTACCCTATGGGCCTTACCCACGGTATTTGATCGCCGGAGTCGTATTGATCGGTGTAGCAGCGATGATTCTGTATTTTATAGGAAAAAAATCGGGTAACAGGCGGCTGCGTGAAACATTCGAGACAATGAAAATGCAGCTTCGCCTGCATAAAATCCTGCTCTTATGGTCGCTCCTGTTAGCCACCCTACACTGGGTTGTTGGTGCCATGGAGTTTTGGCTGATTCTTGATATGCTTGACATTCACATCAGCGCCCTGCAGGCGATGATGGTAGATATGGGTGTCATTCTATTTAAATCGGCCGGCGCATTTATTCCCGGTCAGCTAGGCGTAGAAGAGTACGGTAATAAGATAATGCTGCTCATTATCGGCGTACAGGGTGCGGGTATATGGATTACAGCGTCCATTTTGCGCAGGGCCAGGCAACTGTTCTGGGTGCTTCTCGGGCTCGTCATTTACTTCGCTTTTTTTAAGAATGCAGGAGGCATGAGATGGAAATATTGTTTGTAACCCACAAGTATCCACCTTCAATAGGCGGCATGGAAAAACAGAGCTATGAGTTAATACAGGGCATGTCCCGTTATGCCCGGGTACATACGATCGTTTATGAAGGGGGCGGGCGATTAAGGTTCTTGTCAACCTTGAACAGCCGTATCCTGGCTGTATTAAGGGAGAATCCGCAAATATCCGTAATCCACTTTAACGACGGATTGATTGCTGCGGTAAGCTTAATGCATACCGGCTATGCACATCTAAGGCGTTGTGTAACGATGCACGGGCTAGACGTAGTGTTCCCGGGATGGATTTACCAGCGTATGATTTTACCAAGGTTCAACCGTTTCGACCTGATCATTGCAGTGAGCCGTGCTACTGCCGAGGCTTGCATCATAAGGGGAATCAGTAAGGAAAAGATCGTTGTGATCAACAATGGCGTTGATACCAGTGAAAAACATCCGGCGGCCCGGCCGGAACTGGAGGCGTTGTTGCTGAACAAATATGCCATTGACCCAGGAGGAAAGCAAGTGTTACTGGCGATGGGCCGCGCGGTGAAACGTAAAGGATTTTCCTGGTTCCTGCGGAATGTGGTGCCAGGTTTAAATCACGACGTATTGGTACTGCTGATTTCCCCTGGAGCCTGGAACACGGCGACCGACCGTCTGTTGGCCATATTGCCCGGGTTCCTCAGAGCGCGGGTTGAGTTGTTCCTCGGCTATCCGGGCGACGCCCGTATGATAGACAAGTTGCTGAAAGGCAGTACGCTGTCGCAGAGAGTCTACCGCCTGCAGGGTTTGCCGCGGGCAGATATTAATACAGTTTTTGCCGGAGCCGACGCCTTTGTGATGCCAAATATTGAGGTTGACGGCGATATGGAGGGTTTCGGTCTTGTTTGTCTGGAGGCCTGCATGTATGGCCTTCCGGTTTTTGCCGCGGCAAGCGGGGGTATAACGGATGCCGTCATACCCGGGAAGAATGGCATCTTGCTGCCGCCCGGAAATGCGGAGAGATGGATCAACGAACTAAATAACTTTGAGCCCGGTGCGGCCGACAAAACAGCGCTCGCCACTTCCATTATTTCATTTACCCGCGAACGTTTCAGCTGGGAAGTTATGGTGCATAATTATTTTGTTTTTTTGTCTAAGTTTGCACGTTGACTAAGTGCAATGCGCAAATGGATATATCTGTTGTAATTCCCTTATATAATGAAGATGAGTCGCTCCCTGAGCTAGCCGCCTGGATAGCCAGGGTGATGCATGAGCACCGCTTCACTTATGAAGTTGTTTTTGTAGACGATGGGAGTACAGACAATTCCTGGGCTGTTATAGAAGATCTTAAAAAACAATACCCCGCCATACGGGCCATTAAATTCAGAAGGAACTATGGCAAATCGGCTGCCCTGAACGTCGCCTTTGAGGCTGCTCAGGGCGATGTGGTAGTTACCATGGATGCCGACCTGCAGGATAGTCCGGATGAGATCCCGGAACTTTACCGCAGGATTAAAGAAGAAAAGTTTGACCTGATCTCCGGATGGAAAAAGAAACGCTATGATCCGGTAACCAAGACGATCCCTACCAAACTGTTCAATGCGGCTACCAGGCGCATGTCGGGCATCAAACTGAATGATTTTAATTGTGGTTTGAAGGCGTATCGCAAAGATGTGATTAAGACCATAGAGGTTTACGGCGAAATGCACAGGTACATACCGGTAATTGCGAAATGGGCAGGATTTAAAAAGATCGGGGAGCAGGTGGTAGAACACCGGGCGCGTAAGTATGGCGTCACCAAGTTTGGTCTGAGCCGCTTTATTAATGGTTTCCTGGATCTGCTGTCCATTTTCTTTGTGGGTAAGTTTGGCAAAAGACCCATGCACTTTTTTGGTTCACTTGGCGTATTGAGTTTTCTGATGGGTACTTTTATGGCGCTCTGGCTTATCGGCGAGAAGCTATATCATTTGTCGGCCGGCATACCCTATCGGAGGGATGTGACCGACCAGCCTTTATTCTATATCGCACTTGTGGCCATTATTGTAGGTTCACAGCTGTTTTTAACTGGTTTTGTTGCAGAACTCGTTACCCGTAACGCACCGGAACGGAACCAGTATCTTATTGAAAGGGAACTTCATTAACACATGTTTTTTTCCATCATAATTCCGCTTTACAATCGCCCGCAGGAGATCGACGAGCTGTTGCATACACTCACCAAACAGAGCTATATGCAGTTTGAAGTGCTCGTTATAGAAGACGGATCGGTGAACGATGCGGCGGCTATCGTACAGAAATACAGCAATGTACTGGATATTAAATATTATGTGAAGCCGAACTCGGGACAGGGTTTTAGCCGTAACTTCGGTTTTGAGCGTGCCTCGGGAGATTACTTTGTTATTTTCGATTCAGACTGCCTGATCCCTTCCACCTATCTGGAAACCGTGCGTGACTATCTGTATGAGCACAAGTTAGACGCCTATGGTGGCCCCGATGCGGCGCATGGCAGTTTTACACCAGTCCAAAAAGCCATCAGTTATTCGATGACTTCACCCTTTACCACAGGCGGGATCCGCGGAAACCGGAAGCATATCGGACAGTTTCATCCACGCAGTTTTAATATGGGCGTATCGCGTCAGGTCTGGGAGAAAGTCGGCGGATTTATCCTGACCAGGCTGGGGGAAGACATTGAATACAGCATCAGAATCCATGAGGCAGGTTTTAAGATAGGTTTGATACCTGATGCCTATGTGTATCATAAGCGCCGAACCAGCTTCATGCAGTTTTACAAACAACTTCACTTTTTCGGTCGCGCACGCATCAATGTGTATAAGCATTTCCCGGCCGAACTAAAACTCGTACATTTCTTTCCTGCGGCCTTCACCTGTTTTGCAGGCCTTACCATACTTTTCAATGTGTTTCGTCTGCCGCTGGCATTTACTGCCAACATTTTGATACTGGTATACTTTATGTTGATATTTTTTCACGCCTGCGTTGTCAACAAGTCGTTAAAAGTTGCAATTTTGAGTGTTGTTGCTTCGTTTATACAGCTCACAGCGTATGGACTTGGTTTTATGCAGGATTTTATAAAGAGAGTAGTATTTAAACAATGATTGATTTTTTAAAGGAAAGTACCTTTGCTGTTAATGAAGTGATCGGCAAAGCCTGGACGGTAACCAAGCGAAATTACTTCTCTATTGCTACCTTATGCTTTCTGATGTTCATCACCTCGAATGCTTCGGGACTGATGGCGTTTTTTCTGAAAGACGTAAGTAAGGGTCTAAGTATTCTGATGGCCTTTATTTTCGCTATGTTTTACTTTACCATCAACTTGTCGCTGTTCAGGTATATATTTCATTTGCTTGACGATGAGGAGCATGATGTAAGTATTGTAAGTACTATCCCTACCCGCAGGCATATTATCAGGTTCCTGGTAGCCACTCTATATTTTATGTTGTGTATTGTGGGCGTTTATACGCTGGTAATACTGCTTGCCTTTCCTTTCATTTATACAGGCATACGTATGGAAGTGATCACCAATGTCGCCATTTCAGTAGGCATTGTAGCCATATTCATTACCTGGATCAGGATTTCGTTCTTTCCGTTCTTTATCCTGGACAAGAACCTGCCGCCCTTCGCCTCTATTAAATATAGTCTGGCCACCACAAGGGGCAACTTTACCAAGATTCTGCTGCTGCTGCTCATTTTGCTAAGTTTTCATTTGCTTTACTTATTTTTCAGTTACATACACTGGCCTTTTGTGGCCTTTTTCGTCAATATCCTCAGTTCGTTCATTGTTGTCCCGCTTTCCAGTGTGGCCCTCACTGTGGCCTACCGTAAAATGATGAGCGAGTATCAGGACAATGGAGAACCGGATATTATTCATAATATCGTTTAACATATTTTTATGGGCTGGAAAGCGGCATTAAGCAAACCATTTGCCGCCCTGGTAATGCGGGGTATCGACAAATGGAAGAAGGACGCTGTTAAGGCGCAGGAGGAAACGCTACGTATGCTGATACGCAAGGCGCAGCATACGGCCTTTGGGTGCGACCATCAGTTTTCCTCTATCAAGAACTACAGTGATTTTAAGCACTTGGTTCCTGTTCGCGACTATGAGGAGCTTCGTCCGTATGTAGACCGCGTGATAGCTGGCGAAGCCGACGTGTTGTGGAAGGGAAAGCCTGCCTACCTGGCCAAGACTTCAGGTACTACCTCGGGTGTTAAGTATATCCCGATCTCCAAAGAATCTATGCCTGAGCACATAAAAGCAGCCAGGAACGCTTTGTTGACCTATATCCATGAAACCGGCAAAGCCGATTTTGTGAACGGAAAGATGATTTTCCTGCAGGGCAGCCCCCTGCTTAGCGAAAAGCATGGCATTAAAGTGGGCAGGCTCTCGGGTATTGTGGCCAACCTGGTCCCGGCCTATCTGCAAAAAAACAGGCTGCCTTCGTTTGCCACCAACTGTATTGAAGATTGGGAGCAGAAAGTAGATGCCATTGTTTCCGAGACGGTGAATGAAGACATGCGGCTGATCTCCGGAATCCCGCCCTGGGTACAGATGTATTTTGATCGTCTGATACAGCAATCGGGTGGCAAACCCATAAAAGATATATTCCCGAATTTTAGCTTGTATGTTTACGGAGGCGTCAATTTTGAACCATACCGTGCAAAGATCGAAGCCAGTATTGGCGAACGCATCGATGCGATAGAGACCTATCCGGCTTCCGAAGGCTTTATTGCGTACCAGGATTCTCAGAGCGATAAGGGCTTGCTGCTGCTCGCAGATGCTGGGATTTTTTATGAGTTTGTGCCGGCCGACGAGTATTACAATGATAACCCTCAACGGATTAGCCTGAAGGATGTGGAACTTGATAAGAATTATGCGCTGATTCTGAACACCAATGCCGGGCTATGGGGTTACAGCATTGGCGATACAGTTAAGTTTGTGTCCCTCAATCCCTATAAGATCGTGGTTACAGGACGCATCAAGCATTTTATATCGGCTTTTGGCGAGCATGTGATCGGTGAAGAAGTGGAGCACGCACTGCTTAGCGTAGCTAATAAAGAAGGGGTTGGTATCACAGAATTTACGGTAGCGCCCCGCATAGCGGTTGAAGCCGGAGAACTTCCTTATCACGAATGGTTTATAGAGTTTTCCAGGCCGCCGGCCGATCTTCCTGCTTTCAGCAAAAAGGTAGATGAGGCACTACAAAAGAAGAATATTTACTATTTTGACCTGATTGAAGGGAAAATCCTGCAGCCGTTAATTATAAGACCTTTGGAAAAAGATGCTTTTGTCAATTATATGCGCTCGCAGGGTAAACTGGGAGGGCAAAACAAGGTGCCGCGACTGGCTAATGACAGGAAGATTGCGGATGATTTAATCGCGTTTATACATTGAAGAATATATCTATACTAGGTGCAACGGGCTCTATCGGGACCCAGGCCTTGGAGGTTGTTGAAGCCCACGCAGATTTGTACCGCGTCTGCGCGCTTACCGCGCATTCGAACGCCAAACTTCTGATCAGTCAGGCGCAAAAGTTTAAGCCGGACCTGGTAGTGATTGGTGAGAACCAGTGCTACGGCGAAGTAAAAGCAGCCTTGCCGGGCATCAAGGTACTGACCGGTCAGCAGGCGCTGTGCGAAGCAGCGGCATTGCCTCAGGCCGAGCTGGTGCTTACCGCGCTGGTGGGCGCTGCGGGCTTACAGCCTACCATTTCTGCCATTGAGGCCGGGAAGGACATTGCGCTGGCCAACAAAGAAACGCTTGTTGTTGCAGGCGACATCGTGACGCAGCTTGCGCAGCAGCATGGCGTAAAGATCATTCCGGTTGATTCCGAGCATTCGGCTATTTACCAGTGCCTGGTAGGTGAGGAAGGTAATCCGGTAGAAAAGATTTACCTGACTGCATCGGGTGGCCCGTTCAGGGGAAAGGATCGCGAAGCACTGTCGGGGGTGACTAAAGCTGCGGCTTTAAAGCATCCAAACTGGACCATGGGCGCAAAGATCACCATCGATTCTGCTTCGTTGATGAATAAAGGACTGGAGGTGATCGAAGCACGCTGGCTGTTTGGTCTTGACCCGGATCAGATCGACGTCATTGTTCACCCTCAATCTATCGTACATTCACTGGTGCAATTTACCGATGGTTCTATAAAAGCCCAGATGGGTTTGCCCGATATGAAGCTGCCAATCCACTATGCTTTAGCCTATCCAGGCAGAATAACGAGCAGCTACGAACGTTTTAGTTTTATGGATTATCCGGAGTTCACGTTCTCCAAACCTGACATGCATACCTTCCGCAACCTGCAGCTGGCATACCATGCGCTCAGGAAGGGCGGCAATATGCCTTGTATCATCAATGCGGCCAACGAAGTTGTGGTCAATGCCTTTTTAAACGACCAGATCGGCTTTCTGCAAATGAGCGACGTGATTGAGCGTTGTATGGAAGATATCCCCTTTATAGAAAAGCCAAGCCTCGATAATTATTTAGAAACCGACAGCTATACCCGTATATTTGCCGGCGACTTGGTAACAAAACAAGCTTATTTAACTCAAAACATAAAATATTAGACTAAGATATGAGCGGACTGATTATGGCGGCCCAGTTACTCCTGGGATTATCGATACTGGTTATTTTGCACGAGCTGGGGCACTTCCTTGCGGCACGGGCATTCGGAATTAAGGTAGAAAAGTTCTACCTTTTCTTTGATGCCTGGGGCGTGAAGTTGTTCAGCATAAAGAGGGGCGACTGCGAGTACGGAATCGGCTGGCTGCCCTTGGGCGGCTATGTGAAAATCGCTGGGATGATCGATGAATCTATGGATACCGAGCAGATGAAGCAACCCGCACAGCCCTGGGAGTTCCGTTCAAAACCTGCATGGCAGCGGCTCATCGTTATGCTGGGCGGTGTAATTGTGAATATTGTGGTAGGTATCCTGATTTTCTGGATGCTGACGTTCAAATACGGCGAAAGTTTTATCCCGAATTCAACGGTTGCGGGTATTAATCCTGGTGTTATCGGCAAGGAGATTGGTTTAAAGCAGGGCGATAAGGTTGTGGCCGTTAACGGAAAGAAGGTGATCCGTTTTGATGAATTGATCAGTTCTCAAGTGCTGCTAGGCAATACGAACCTTACAGTGATCCGCGATGGCAAGGCACTGGACATTAAAGTGCCCGACAATATATTAAACAAGGTTTCTGACCTTGGTATTGAAGAATTCATCAGCAGGATGCCGCTGGTATCTACAACGCTCGATAGCATTCCTGAAACAATGCCTGCGTATAAAGCCGGAGTGCGTAAGGGGGATAAGGTGCTTGCAGTTAATGGTCAGCCCGTAAAATATGACGTTGATGTTAAAAGGATCGTCAAGCAGAATAAAGCCAAGCCGGTTACGTTTGACATCATGCGCGGCGGCGAGCAGCTTAGCTTAACCATCCCCGTAGATACAGCCGGTACCATCGGCGTCTATTTCAATCATGCAAACGAACTTCGCGAGCAAACCATTCACTACGGATTGTTTGAGTCGCTGCCGATAGGAATAAATCAGGCCTGGAAGGTGTTTAGCGACAATGGAAAGGGCATCTGGAAGGTGCTTACCGGAAAGATACATGCCAACAAGGCATTTTCAGGCCCTGTAGAGATTGCGCGTAAGGTTTACGGAGGTGAATGGATATGGGCCAGGTTCTGGGCTTCAACCGGTTTTATCTCTATTGCACTGGCCTTCATGAACCTGCTTCCTATTCCGGCGCTAGACGGTGGTCACGTCGTATTTCTAATCATTGAGATGATCAAAGGCAAGCCCCTGGGCGATAAGTTTATGGAGCGGGCGCAGATTGTGGGCTTTGTATTGTTGCTGTCGCTCATGGTATTTGTGCTGGGCAACGATATATTTAAAGCGATAATGCAGTAGCGATGACAGATTATTTTGCTTTTTACGGGCTACCGCTGAGCTTCAATCCCGATCAGGAGCTCGTTAAGCAGCAGTATTATGCGCTGAGCAAGCGTTATCACCCCGACTTTTACATCAATGAAAGTGAGGAGAAGCAGTCGGAGGTTTTGGAGCTCAGTACACTGAACAACAAAGCCTACCAGGTGCTGAGCAACAGGGAGCGCCTGATTCAGTATGTGCTTGAACTGGAAGGTGTGATTAGTGAGGGCGAAAACTACGCTCTACCTCAGGATTTCCTGATGGATATGATGGATATCAATGAATCGCTCATGGATCTAAGTATGGAACCCGATGCAGAGCGCCTTGCCTTGCTCGACCAGGAAGTGGCGGCAATCGAACAAGGGCTGTCAGCCCACCTCGACGAGCGCTTTCAGGAGTTTGCGCAACAAGAAGGGGAAGCGCGGGCGATAACGCTGCAAAAGATCAAAGACTTGTATTACCGAGGGAAATATTTGCAAAGGCTGAGAGGTAACATCAGCAAAGCCATGGTATAAAACCCGAAGTAACAAAAAAAGCCCTTGTCTGAGACAAGGGCTTTTTAATTGCATAGCCAGGTGGTTATTTGCCTGGAAGACTGCCATTAACGCGGTTCAGTTTGTCGGAGAACAGCTTCATATAAAAGCCGCCCACCACACTTCTCGCTTTAAAGTTATCACGAATACCCGTGTTGGTATCGTAGAAGTCGTTTAGAGGTACTCTCGACTCGGTTTCTACCGCATGCTTGTAAACCGGTGCAACCAGGGCTTTGAAGTCCTTCTCATTGCTCGTAAAGGTGGCTGTCCACAAGATCCAGTCGTTCTTGGTGTAGGCCTTTCTGCTGTCTAAAGGCAGTCCGTACCGGTTTTGCTTGGTCAGGTAGTATTTGATCTCCGTGTCGTACACCTTTTGAGGGAAAAGGTCTAAGTTCAATACTTTATCCCAAACCAGGTTATACTTCTGACTCCAGGTATTCTTGTTGTCGAAAGTCAGCGCATAGTGATCTCCCGCGTCTGCCATTTGCATCCACTGAGGTACCATGGACTTAGCAATGTCACGGTATTTTTTTGCGGTCTCGCTGTAACCTAGAGACTCTGCCAATTGCGCATAGCAGGCAATACCTACAATAGCTTTTACAGAAAGGTTCGCGTTTCTGGCCAGGTGGCCCGCGAAGTCGTCAGTACACAATTGTGTTTTCGGATCCAGTCCCTCCCTGGTCAGATAGTCTGCCCAGGTCGTCAAAGTTTTCCAGTGCTTTTTAGCATAATTCGCATTTCCCTGTGCCTTTGCGATGGCTGCGGTAAGGATAATCATGTTGCCCGACTCCTCCACCGGCATAGGCTCGCCGTAGGTTTGTCCGTTGGCCAGAGGGTACGTGCCAAGGTCGTGCGCAGCCCATGGATGCGGATATTTACCGCTCTCGCTGAAATAGAAAATACCGTTCAGCATGCCCTGCAGCAGCTGAGGGTTGTAGATCAGGTATAGCGGAGCCGATGGGTAGGTCACGTCTACCGTGTTGATAAAGCCACCGCTGTTGTTTTCCTTAGACAACCAAAGGATTTCCCGTTCCGGACTTTTCACGAGGGTATGAGCGGCAATACTCTGACGGTATGCCAGGTTACATAATTCCGCGTAATCCTTGCCGCCAGATTTCAGGGCATCCGCATAAACAGTTTTGTTGAATGCCTCGCACTTTGCCAAAACAGCTTTGTAAGCGTTCGAAGCATCCGTCATTTGTCCCTCAATGGTTTCCTTACCCGATGTATTCCACCATGGTCTGAGGTTCCTCTTAAAGTACTGAATGGAATAGATCTCATCGTAAGCCAGCTGGATATATTTCTCAACCGGCGTACTGTTCACGCTTCCAAAAGGAATGATGGTATTCAGTGCCAGCGAACGACCTTTTTGAGCCGTGGTGGTTACAATGCCTTTTCTGAACGCATCTGCTGCATTCTTCTGAGGCGTAATAAATTGAATGGCTCCAGCCGTTTTAGGCGCAGCTACATAAAAATAACCCCAGTCGATACGCATATCATCGGCGGCCTTTTGCAGTACGGGCTGCTCGACGGTACCGGTTTTAAGGATATTTAGTTTGGCTGTGCTGTATTTTTGCGCCGTTACCTCCTGCGCCGGGCGATACACGGCAATATCCGAAGAGGCACTCATAAATACTTTTACCTGGTGCGCTTTGTTGTCGTTGGCTTTTACCTGGTAGGTCACATAAGATACCGGACGTGCAAGCACACCCAGATCATCCATCAACAGGGGAGACGTAAAGGTCAGTTTCAAATCTACCTTTCCGCAAGTAAAATCATAAACGGTTTGGGTTGCCTTAAACTCTACGTTCGTCTGCCTGGCAAGTTGTACGGCGCCCGACTCGTCTTTCAGTTTATTGGAAAGTCCGAAATCGAGATAGCGGCCTCCCGCCGTGTTTACCAGGTGTATCGCGATCACGTTTTTGCCTTTTTTCAAGGCACGCTTATCGCTGTCGCTAAGCGCGATGTACTGAAAGTTCGATGTCCAGCCCACCTTGGTATAAATCTTCTTCCCGTTCAGGTACAGGTTGATGTTATCATCATGGTTCAGCTTTAGATAAAGCTCGTTTACAGACTCCGGGTTTGTTACGTCAAAAGTTCTTCTCACCCAGATGTCGTGCGATTTCCACATGGTTTTTGCCGTTTTCGCATCATCCCCGATTGGGGCAGCACCTGTACGCCAGCTTGATGCATCGTAATCGGCCGACTGCCAGTCGCCCTCAGGCTCCTTCTCGGTATATTTTACCTGGTATGGCGCATCGTCGGAGGCAGCAACCACGGTTTGGTAGTTGGGCGCCTCTTTGCCCATAAAACGGTAAATCGTGCCGTCTACGTTGATCATACCTAAAAGCGAATGATCTGCGCCAGTCCAGTGCTGGGTGGCCGACTCGTTCAGCTTATCGGTGCTCGACCAGATACTAAAGTTTGGATTGTGGGTAATGAGGGGGTAGGCTGGGGCCTTTCGGTCCTGCGCGCCGGCCGGATTGGCAAGCGAACCGCAGGCCACTAGGGTTAGCAGCCCGAAGAGTTTGGTTTTGTTCATCATTTGTGTGTTAACTATAGGTTCCGCGTTTTACATCGCGTAAAACGGTTCCCTAAAATAGGAAAATTATTTCAAGTAAGCGCCAGGCGGGCTGCGTTCTAGCTTACGAGTCTTGCAGACGTGTCGTTACTTGCCTTACGCGTCCCTGCTCATTTCCGGATTATAATGCAGTCCGGGTGTAAGCCAGTAGAGCAGTATTACCCGCGAAAAGCGGTAGTTGAAGGGCGAAAGGATGAGTACTGCCGGAAATATGGTGGCAATATACAGCCACATGTTTTCCAGGTTGCCCGTTAAAACGTAGGTGGCTACAGCAATCGATATGATCTCCGCCACGTTCATGGCATAGCTGATAAACATCGAAACGTAAAAGTACCCCGGCTCACGTTCAAATCTTAGTCCGCAATGCGGGCACGTGACATGCATTTTCTGAAGCTTAAAACCGTACATTGGTCCGTCGAACATGTTTCCTCTTCTGCATCTTGGGCATTTGGCGTGCATCGCTGCCGAAAATTCTGAACTCGTATCAATTTTTAAAGGCTTCATCGTCTTATTTTTTTAAAGTATGTTTTCTAAATTCTTCCGGTGTCTGACCTACATACTTCTTGAAGAACTTCGTAAAATAGGAGTTGTCGTTAAAGTTCAGTTGCATGGAGATTTCGCTGATCGGGAGATCGAGATTTACGAGCAGTCTTTTAGCTTCAAGCACCACCCTGTTCCGGATCACTTCGCCGGCCGGCATGCCTAACAGATCGTTACATAAGGCATTCAGATGATTAGGCGTAATGTACAACAGTTCCGCATAGGCCTTAGGCAGTCTGAGTTCAGCGAAGTTCCGTTCAATCAGTTGCTGAAAATTCTTGAGCAGGGTATAGTTGTACGATGTAACGTAAGCGTCGGGCTTTTCAGCAACCAGGTCAGACAGCATGATAAACATTTTTAACAACAGTATTCTGATATAGTCGTCGCTAAACCGCTTGCTTTGATTTCCTGCGATGAGCAGCTCCTCGAATATCCCGCCTATGGCCCGGCGACAATCCTCAGGGACTTCCAAAACGGAATCCCTGACAACGCCTGAGAAGAAACTGAACTTTTGCAGATAATCGGTAAGCAGTAAAAAGGACTGAAAGTAATTACTGGAAAAGTTAACCACGTAGCCGTCGACCGCCCCGGTAAAGCTCCAGCTGTGTACCTGCCCGGGAATCATAAAATAGATTTGCCAGGGCTTAACCTCAAAGTTCTCGAAATCAATGGAATGATGTCCGGATCCTTCTGTAAAAAGTACGACATGATAGAAGCTATGCCGATGGGCGTAATGTAAATGCTGATGCGTTTTAGAATAGGGGCCAAACCGGCTCACAATGATGTCTTCCTTACGAAAGCCTGTGAAGCTGCTGATATCGTATATAGGAATCTCATTTTTCATACCACAAAGTTACCTGATATTGATCGGTAATAATGGTATTGCTTACCTGAGTTATGGTGTTTTTTACCGATTCGTAAATTCGTAGACCGTCTGCGAGCGGTAAACTTCACCTGGCTTTAGCAATGTGCTGGGGAATGCCCGTTGATTGGGAGCGTCAGGATAATGCTGAAATTCCAGGCAAAAACCCCCGTATCTCGTCATGGGCTGCTGCTGTCTGCCTGTTAAGCCGGGGTTCAGGTGATTTCCTGTATAAAACACCAATCCCGGCTCGGTAGAGTAGGCTTTCAACACACGGCCAGAGTGCGGCTCGTAAGCCTGCGCAGCGAGTCTTAACTTCCCGGACTGATTTTTCAACACATAAGTAAGATCATAGCCGTTACCTATTTTCAATGCTGGGTGCTCGTCCTTTATCCGCTTGCCAATCGCTTGTGCCCTGGAGAAATCCAATGCTGTCCCATTTACAGGCAGGATTTTCCCAGAGGGGATATTGTTTCTGTCGGCCTCCAGGTATTTGTCAGACAGGATGCGTAATTCCGTATCCAAAACAGTCGCCGGACTTCCGCCTGAGAGATTAAAATAAGTGTGATTGGTAAGGTTTACATGCGTAGGCCGGTCGGTAATAGCCGTATAATCCATCTTCAGTTCATTTTTGCTGGTCAGCGTGTAAACCACGCTTACTTCAAGATTTCCAGGATAGCCTTCTTCTCCGTCCCGGCTTAGGTAACTCATTCTTATGCCAGGCCCGTCGCCCTTCCTGATCTCTTCTACATTCCAGATCCTTTTATCAAAGCCAAGTTTACCGCCGTGAATATTCGAGCTCAGGATATACTCCTGAGCCCCGATGGTAAATCGCCCTTTAGCAATGCGGTTGGCCACACGACCTACTATGGCGCCCATTAAGGGGTTGCGAGGGGATGTGTACGCATGAAGCGAATCGAACCCTAACACAACGCTGCTCAAAACTCCGTTTCTGTCGGGAACACGGATATCCGTAATTGTAGCTCCATAACTTATGAGCTTCACCTGCATACCTTGTGCGTTGGTTAATACGTATTCATAAATCTCCTGTCCGTCGATTTTCCCAAAAAGGTGTTTGGAGAGATGTTGCCCCTGTGCAGTCGCACAGACCTGATGTAATAATAGTAAGACAAAGACTATCAAATTTTTAAGCATTTTCATTTTTACCTATTTTTAATCATCCCACAACGATTAATATACGATATTGGGGTGTATACACAAAAAAACCAGATATGAACCTTACTTACCTGCGATCGCTCTTTTCCGCTGCGAGGAATATTTTTGTCATGGCGTTGCTCTTTTTTCCAATGCTGAGTTTCGGACAAAAGCAAGTCCGCTTAACAAATTATGTCAACCCTTTATTGGGTACCACGGTGCTGACCGATTCCGCGCTTTTAGGCTACAACCCGCCATGGCGCACCTGGAATGGCCTTACAGGCCCCGGCGCTACAGTGCCGCACGGCATGGTACAGGTGGTGCCGGTGACCACCTATGGCAGCGGCAGTGGATATGAGTACGAGGTAAATACCATAAAGGCGATTGCGCAAACGAGCGGAAACCATTGGGGCGACCTTAACATACCGGTGATGCCTTTGGAGGGAACGGATTTTACGGCAGATGATTTTGCTTCTGTCTACAGTCACTCCACGGAGGTGGCGCGACCCGGATATTATGAGGTCGTGCTGGAACGCTATAAGGTAAAGGCTCAGCTTACGGCCACAAAACGAGCCGCATATCATAAATATACGTATACAGGCGGTCAGGCCAAGAAACTGGCGTTCGATCTTGTTCGTGCTGGTGGGGGAAGCAGCACCTGGGAACTCAGTCGGGCAGGCGACTACGCGGTAACCGGAAGGCAGGGCAATCTCTATTTCTATGCCGTGATGAACCATAAGATAAAAAGCATCGATGCACACAAACGAAATCCGAATCAGCCAGAAATTCCGCGCAGCGGGCAGGGCGCCGGGGGCCAGCGAAAACTCACCGGAAACCTCGATGTTACCGTAATTACCTTTGAGAACTCCAATCGCCCGCTCGAGCTTAAAATTACCCTCTCACGAGTCAGCCCCGAGGGTGCAAAAGCTAACTATGACGCGGAGATTGCCAACAAGGACTTTGATCAGGTGTATAGCGAAGCAGATAAAACCTGGGAACAACTCCTCGGTAAAATCAAGGTTACAGGCGGAACAGAGAAGCAAAAATCCATGTTCTATTCATGTCTGTACAGGCAGTTCTGTTACCCGAGCATAACCAGCGATGCCGATGGCAAAACAGGCGGGCTTGTCCAGAGCAATCCGGGGTTCGAAACTTATGCAAGTCCCGCACTCTGGGATGTTTTTCGTACCCAGCTCCCCGTTCTGGATTTAATTGAGCCGGAGGTAAGTAATAATGTTATCAGATCTATGATCCTCAATGGCGAGCGTTCCGGATTTCTGCCCACGTCATTCCATGGCGATTTCGCGTCGACCTATATCGCCGGTGCTTACGCCCGCGGAATAAGGGACTACGACGTTAAGGAAGCCTATCGCCTTATGCTTAACAATGCCAATACCCCAACGGGCGAAGGTGTTAGGGGACCAAGACCCCATAACGGCCAATACCTGAAATTAGGCTATCTGCCAGAAGCGGATATCAAGAACCCTACCACCGAAACGGTGTCTACCGCCGGCACTACCAAGACGCTTGAGTTTGCCTATTCTGATTACTCCATCGCACAACTGGCAAAAGCCTTGGGCGACAATGATACTTATAACATCATGATGAAACGGAGCCAGAACTACCGGAATGTTTTCGATGCACAGACCGGCTTCATGAGGGGGCGTCTCGCCGATGGAAAATGGGTTAGCCCGTTTGATCCGGGCTACCCTTACTATGAATTTATGTATCGGGAAGCAAATGCCTGGCAGGCCTCCTTCTTTGTCCCACAGGATACCAAGGGACTGATATCCTTATATCAAAGTCCCCGCGATTTTGAACTTAAAATAGACTCACTTTTTTCCGTTCCCTGGGGCGGCTATGCTAAAGATAACCTCTCGGTATTTCTCGGACAATTCTGTATGGGAAACCAACCCGACTTCGGTTATCCTTACCTCTACTATTTTGTGAATAAACCCGAGAAGTCACAGGCCATACTCAACAAACTCATGTCAGATTATTTCGGCATGGGGCCTGAAGGACTTGCCCTTGCAGGGATGGACGATTATGGGTCACTTACAGGCTGGTACGTATTAAACGCCATGGGCATATATCCTTATTCTCCCGCAGACCCTGAATACATCGTATCTGTACCTATTTTTGACAAAGTTGAAATGCAACTTGGCAATGGCAAAGTATTTACGATCAACAAAAGAGGAAAAGGGAAGAATATCTCAAAACTTACCATTGGGGGCGCTCCCTTAAATGGTTGGTTTATTAAGTATGCCGACCTTGCTCAGGGCAAGCCATTAGATATTTTTACTAAATGACCAGGCTTTGCTGATTCTTATACATTCTTATAAAGCATGTGTGTGTTATTTTATGGAATTTTCTAAGCAATCGCATCTTTCCACAAACAAGCTTTTGTTTATATGAAAAATCTCTGCCTCTCTCTGATTTGTATGCTATTTACAACAGTTAATTCATCTTTTGCTCAAGATGGACCGGCTATCCTCACTGAAATTAAGAACCATGTAGTTCCCATTGATACAGGGGGTTTCTACAAAGGCCATAATGAATACAAACAAAGTGTATTCAATAAGTTAAGGAAATTCAAAGTTTTAGGTATTGGAGAACAAACTCACGGTACACATGAATTTTTTCAAACAAAAAAAGCCCTTATTATTACATTGAGCCGTGAATATGGATATAACTTAGTCGGCCTGGAAGCACCGTTTGCGGAAGTAGAAAATTTAAACGGCTATGTGCTGGAAGGAAGAGGTGACTTGAAGGAAATTTTAAAGAGCTTTCGCCAATACACCTTTGAGTGCTCTGAATTTGAATCGCTGGTAGAAAGCCTCAAAGATGATAATAAGCACGCGGTCTCAAAAATTAAATTCTTTGGGTTTGATTTTCAAAGCCCTTTTGGAAGTCTAGAATATCTGTATAAGACAGACCAACTCAGAAAGGGTTTGAACGCCAAAAAAATTCAAGGTCTCATTAAGGCTTATACAAAACTGAATAACGAGCTTTATTCGCACAGTATTGACCCTTCAACTTTCTCAGAATTAAATGCGATAAGCAAAGAAGTCATAGATAATATGCAGGCGAACAGTAATAAGGATTCACAGCTAAATCAATACATTGAAAGCTACAATCAATTTCTGAAACTAAACAACCTTGTTCTAACAAACGATTCCTTGAGCATGAGTAAGCTCTCGTTGCTAAGAGATTCCCTGATGGCATTAAACATTGTTAATAATGTTACCGGAGAAAATAATATTATACTTTGGGCACACAACGCACATCTGCAAAAAACGCCCAGTATTTATTCAAAGTCTGTGGGGTATTTTTTGAAGAAAAAGTTAAAAGAAAGTTATGCGGTGGTGGGTCAAACTACTTCAACAGGATACTTTACCGGGTTTAATCCGACCGCTGGTAAAGTGACGAATAGAAACATCATTGTAAAACCACAGAATACAGATTTTGAATACTATTTTTCTTCAACAGGTATACCAATATTTTTTCTGGAATCTTCCAAAGTAAAAAATAACCGTTCTCCAGCGTATAGTTACAGGTTACTAGGATACGGTGTGACGGATAGGCAATTTGCACACGGCAACCTTCTTGCGGACTTCGATTTTATAATACACACAGAGACAACCACCGGTAACAACAGTTTTTATCTAAAATGACTTTTGGTGAGTAGTTTAGGATTTCTAGTCAAATAATTCATACAGACTGAAGATTACCAAGACTCATCTATAGCGAAAGCTGAACAAGTAGTTGCTAATAACTCCATTATTTTTAGATAATAAGTAGATAATAACTAGATAAATGGCTTATGGTTAAGCTATCATTGACATATCGTTGGTATATCTAATCGATATATCAACGATATACCAACCATATGCCAAGGATATACCAACGATATATCAACCCTCTACTTATTATGCACTTATTATCTAAATATATCCTGGTTATTACGAACGAGGTGACTTGATTATGTTGTGTTTGTTGGCTTGTGATAGCGGCTGAGATTTTTTGAGGAAACAGAGTGCGGTTAGGGGTATTCGACCATATGAGCTCCGCAACGTTGCTTAAAACATCCAAGCGTAAATATATACACTTAAATAAATTATGCGAATATTTGTTTTATGAAAGCCAGATTGAATTTAACAATTGATGAATCCTTATTGTCCCGCGTCAAACAATATTCTGAAAACAATAAGATTAGTATATCCAAATTGGTAGAACAGTATTTCAAAAGCATCTCGAAGCCTGCAATGAAGGAAAATATCATTGATATGGTAGAGCGTTTAAAGGAAGCGAAGTTTAACGTGAATGCAGATTTGAAAAATGGCTATTACGAAGAGCAAGCCGGTAAATATGGGTTTTAGACATTTTGGACTAAAAAATTCTGATAATTTTTGGAATTCTATAGAAAGTTTGCATCTTAGTTGTGCGAAATAATAATTAATAGACTTACAAACTTAAAAGAGGTACAATTCAAGTAGAATCATTTTAACAATATTCCTGGGTGAGCGGTTTGGAGCCGTATCTGATTTACCTCTGTAAAGAGTTAATTGTTGTTTCGCAGCACCCAGGATTTTTTTAACAATGTTATGCGAAACAACAATTGTAAAAATCAACCTGCTAAGTTATGCTTAGCAGGTCAACAGTTCCCTGGTCAGGTTGAAGCTGTAAATGAAAAAATCAGGGTGATCCCTGTTCCTCAGCCAAATATTGAATCTCCCGTATGCCTTATAAAAAGCCATACAGGGCCTTGCAATCATAAATGGTGCTCGATGGTGCATCAGAAACCTCATTTTTATGGCCGCACCGTATCTGAGTTCTATAACACCCATGACTTTTCAGAGTTCAACGTTATACGCAGTCCTGTCGGTCACCCGCATATTATTCCTAAAAATCCGAACCCTGGGGCTGAGGATGGGTTTGAATTATTCAGACAATCAATGACTGCGGTAACTCATATGGCCGGATCGTGGCCGGATATAGACGTCGCCCCCCGCGAACATGTAGAATTTAGATGGGTCGAGCATATAGATTGCTATCCGGAAACTGACCGGATTACAGGAAGTGTTATTTGGAAGGATAGGCTTGACGTTAAATTATGTGCTTTCTATGTTGGGCCAATTAACATAATTGGTATTAAGCCGATAGACGTGAACGCGGTATTTGCGGTACCTGAAATATTTCTTACTCCTTGATGACCCATGCCGGTATGCCGAAAACTTTAGCGCACTGAAGCGATAGCTGGCGATCTATTTAAATCATTCTTTCAATACTGATTAAGATTATTGGACTTTAAAGTATAAGCCCTTGCAGAGACGCAAGGGCTTTTTGTTATAATCAATGGGTTCTGTTTTACTGAGTGGTGCCGATTAATATTTACACTAAGAAAAAAATGGAGAAAAAATTACGTGTAATGGTTTGGATATTAGTATCTTGGATTAATTATTATCTTTTGTCAACGCTCAAATGTTTTGCGGATTGGCGTACAAAGAGTTGATGACTAATAAAACCTATCATCTATGCTTAGCGTTCTTCTAAAAACTTTATCACCCCCCCCCCCAAAAAAAAAACTTCGGTTTCTGTATTGGATTTGCTTCTCCCGAAACTTAATGAAAAATAAGAAATTAGTGCGGACATCATGTTGTCTTGCATATCTAATGACTATCTCGCTTAGCCTTTTTTCACAACATGTGAAAACATTAGTGGTTGGCGTCGAAAAGTTGATCGAGAATGTCGAACTGTATCCCGAAAGCGCGTCAGTTCATGCTGCTTATCAAAAGGCGTTCCGAGATATCGATTCAACTATTGTAATCACACAATATGAGAAATGGCGTAGAAAATTTCCGATGAGTGTTGGCATCCATCTAGCTGTACTGCCTTTTATTAAGAACACTGGTTATACATTTTTGCCTCTAAAGGTGTCAAATAGCTGGGACAAAGGAAACTTACAGAATAATGGCAGCGCGCCGGTAAACTTTTTAATTGACCAGTTCGGAAATATTCTATGGAAGAACTTTCAAGCTCACAACAGGGATCAGCAAGAGGCTGTCGAATTAATGATTGAAGAGTCTTTGAACAATTAGATCAAATCAAACCCAATATCTTCGCGAAAGTGGGTATTCCGGGAAAAGTGGAACCGCTAAAATGAACTTGGCCTTCAGATTTATCTGCCACATTAACAATAAATTTGGAGTGAAAAAGAAATGGAGTTAGCTCTATAAAAGAACTAACTCCATTCTTGTACCTTGGGCCGGAGTCGAACCGGCACGGTTTCCCACAGGTGTTTGAGACCAGCGCGTCTACCAATTCCGCCACCAAGGCATTTGCTGTTTAGCGGGACGCAAATGTATACATTGCTTCGCTATTATCAAAGAATATTTTAATTATCTTCTTTCAATTGCTTGTCTACCCAAAACGGAGCAAAGGGCAGAAGTGATGCAAATCCAAAGAGCGCAACCCGTTTAAAGTTCCATTTATATTCCTGCCATGCCATAATAAGCACTACAACATAGAGCATGAACAGTACGCCATGTGCCCAGCCCGTGTATTTCACCGCTTCAGGCATATCAAGCCAGTACTTGAGCGGCATGGCGATGAATATAAGCAGGATGTATGAAATCCCTTCAGCAACGGCAACTTTTCTGAAAATTGATAACGTATTCATAGTGTGTTTTCAGCAAAGGTATTGAAACCACACTATGAAGTAGGGAGTTGGCGTATTTTTGACAATCTGCCAACATGCCGGCTACAGCAGCCGCAGCTTATAATCGGGCCGGGATGGCTTTTTGAAGTTCTTAGACTTAACCTCTTTTTCAATTTTGCTCTCTTGTTTAGGCCCGCCGTGAGCTAAAGGTTTTGAGAATGCGCCAGCGTCGATGGTTTTTTGAACGGTTTTCATAAGTTAGTGATTATCGTCGTTAAAACACTTTTGCGAGATTCTTGTTTTATAATAATCGCAGAAAGCGTAATAAAACGCTGTTTGCGGTTTGTGCTTGTTTTAAGCGTATAAAAACGGGAAAAAACGCGTATATCATCAAAAAATCCGAATCGCTAAAAAGATTAATATTGCAGAAGAATATTCCGAAAACTATTAACAATTCTAACTCAATATAAAAGGATCATCAATAATGATTAATATCATCCTCGCTGAAGACCATCAAATCGTTCGTGCCGGTATAAAATTGCTGTTGAGCGACGACCCGGATCTCCATATTGTCGCCGAGGCCAGAAACGGACAGTCCGTATTGGAACTGTTGGGCGACAATACTACTGCTGATGTGATCTTGTCTGACATCACGATGCCAATAATGGACGGTTTCGAAATGCTTCAGCAAGTCAAAGCTAAATATCCGGATGTCAGGGTAGTTTTCCTGTCGATGATAGACGATGAGAAGCAAATTGCTGCAGCTATTGCGGGTGGTGCTGCGGGTTATCTCTTCAAAAATGCAGATGCCCAGGAGCTTACTTTTGCCATCAAGTTTGTGGCAGGTGGCCAGCGATATATCTGTTCTGAACTTGCTTTTAGGCTTCTGGAAAGATTACCGGCCGCCAGACGAACCGAAGATACATACGACGCTGAAGAATTCACGGATCGTGAGATGGAGGTGTTAAAGCTGATTGCCGACGGACTCACCAACGCTGAAATAGCCGATAAAATATTTCTAAGCAAGCGTACGGTAGAGGGACACCGGCAGGCGCTTTTAAAGAAAACAGGTGCACGCAATTCTGCAAGCCTGATCCGCGCTGCAATGCAAAAAAACATGATTTAAACAAATGATCGCTTTTCAGGGTTTCTAAAGAACTATGAAAAGCGATATGAAAAAGAATATATTAAGGGATAGCATTACTGCAAGTCCCTGGCAAACCATCGGAAAGCCAGAGGTCGGCGCCGCGACCAATCTCACTGAAATATTCGACACCGTTATCATTGGCGCCGGGATAACGGGTATAACCACTGCCTTGATGCTTCAACAGGCGGGTCAGAAATGTATCGTACTCGAAGCTGGCAACGTTGGCTATGGCACTACAGGAGGAACCAGCGCGCACCTGAACACCTTTTTCGACACAACTTACCCTCAGATTGAGAGCGACTTCAGTAAAGAAGCGGCTAAGCTTGTCGCCCAAACTGGTAAAGAGGCCATGGGCATCATTAAGGGCTATATCGACAAATATCAGGCAGATTGCGATTTCGAGTGTAAAGACGGGTATCTGTACTCAGAAAATGAGCGTGAAACCAAGGAATTAAAAGAGATCCTGGAGTCTTCCGCTGAAGCTGGGGTGGAAGTGGAGGAAGCCAGTGAAAACGGGGTGACGGTTCCTTTCGAAAGCGTGATCAGGTTTGGCAATCAGGCACAGTTTCACCCGATGAAATATCTGGCAACCCTGGCCAAGGCATTTACCGATATGGGCGGCATCGTACTGGAGAATGCTTTTGTGACCAATCGTAAAAGTAAAGACGGGCTGAGTGAGGTGGTTACGGATAAAGCTCAGATAAAAGGCCGTAACGTGGTTTATGCTACACATCTGCCGCCGGGAATTACTGCTTTTAGTTTGCGCTGCGCGCCATACCGGAGTTATGTGATCGGCGCCAGACTTAAAAATGAACAGTATCCAGGCAGTCTGACCTACGATATGCAGGAGCCTTATCATTATTTCCGTACGCATGAAATAGAAGGTCAGAAGTATCTGATCGTTGGTGGAGAAGACCATAAGACCGGTCACGATAATCCCGAAGAAGCCTTTGCGAACCTGGAGTCTTATCTCCGGCAGTATTATGAGGTGGAAAGTATCGACTATCGCTGGTCGTCGCAATATTATGTGCCGGTCGACGGCCTCCCGTATATAGGTTCGATGGCGGCTGCCGACGAGCAAGTTTATATCGCTACAGGTTTTAACGGTAATGGGATGATCTTCGGAACGATCTCTGGAAAGATCATCAGCGATCAGATTCTCGGCATAGAAAATCCATATTCGCAGCTTTATAGTCCTTCGCGGCTTAAGCCTATCGCAGGCTTCTCTGAATTTGTAAAGGAGAACGCTGATGTAGCCTGGCGGTTTGTGGCCGATCGTTTCGGAACCGAGGAGCTTGAGGCGGTGGCCGATCTGAAGCCAGGCGAAGGAAAGGTAGTGGAATTTGATGGCGACCGCCTTGCGGTTTACAAAGACGCAGGCGGTAAGGTTACTGCGCTGAGTCCCGTATGTACGCACGCAGGATGTATCGTTAATTTCAATGCCGCTGAAAAAAGCTGGGATTGTCCGTGTCATGGCGGCAGGTTCGACACATCAGGTAAAGTGCTGTGCGGCCCGCCTCAGAAAGACCTGGAGCAGGTAGCATTCTCTTAGTTTAAATAGTGAAAACTTTTTTGGCCGCTAAGCCTTCTATATATCAGTGTATTTATATGATTTATTCACTATAAACCTTATTGTATGTTAGCAATGAATTACAGAGGCCCCTATAGGGTCAGGGCAGAACAAAGGCCGATGCCAGAGATACTTCACCCGGAAGATGCGATTGTCCGGGTAACGCGTACTTGCATCTGCGGTTCCGATCTGCATCTTTATCATGGTATGGTGCCCGACACCAGGGTGGGCCAGACTTTTGGTCACGAGTTTACCGGTGTGGTTGAAGAAGTTGGTCCGCTGGTCAAGAATTTGAAAGTAGGCGATCAGGTACTGGTGCCGTTTAACATTGCCTGCGGAAAATGTAATTTCTGCAAGCAGGGCCTGTATGGTAACTGTCATGAATCGAACCCTATGGCCACAGCGGTTGGCGGTATTTTCGGGTATTCACACACTGCAGGTGGTTTTGATGGCGGACAGGCAGAATATGTCCGAGTACCCTACGCCGATGTTGGCCCTACAGTCATTCCGCCCGACATGGATCCGGATGATGCTGTTTTGCTGACGGATGTGGTTCCCACGGGATACCAGGCTGCTGAGATGGGAGGTATAAAAGAAGGCGATACGGTAGTCGTATTTGGCGCCGGACCTATCGGCATTATGGCCGCAAGATGTGCCTGGTTCTTTGGCCCTTCGCGTGTAATTATCATAGACCATGTCGACTATCGCCTGGAATTTGCGCGCAACTATGCTAAGTGTGAGGCGTATAACTTCAAGGAAATGAACGACCCTGTAGTGTTCCTTAAAAAGATTACCGACTGGTACGGTGCTGATGTTTGTATAGACTGTGTAGGCTGTGAGGCCGAAGGAAACACGTTACAGACCTTCAGCGGCAGGGTGATGATGATGCAGGCTGGCTCAGGTACGGCTTTGCAGTGGGCGATAAACTCTGTGAAAAAAGGCGGAATCGTCTCCATCGTAGGTGTGTACGGCCCGCCGTTCAACCTTATCCCAATTGGAAACGTGTTAAATAAAGGTATTACGGTCCGTGCAAATCAGGCATCCGTGAAGCGGCTGTTGCCAAGGTTGATCGACCATGTGCAGTCAGGCAGGCTTAACCCTAAAGGATTGATCACGCATCGTATTCCGCTCGAAGAGGTGTCGGATGCCTACCGGCTCTTCTCATCCAAGTTAGACAATTGTATTAAAACCGTGCTGATCCCATCGGCTAAACCTTAAGATTATGGAACCGTTAAACACTAATTACAGAGATATACCAGGTTGGGGAATGGACGCTGATCCGGAGAACGAACCCACCTATCCGATGAAGCATTATACCGGAGACGATCATAACCGGATAAATTATGAGCGCTCTGAGCAGCAACCCGTCGACGTGGAACTGCTGATGTCCATAGAGCGCCCTGCAGTGCCACGCGTATTTGGGAATACCCTTCCGCCTAGCGGACTAAGCGGTATGATCAGGCGCTATGCTTTCCGGCATAGTGAAGACAGGTACAGGCACTGGCTGCCCCTGATTCTGGCCGACAGGATAAACGTGGTGGAAGGGCTGGTCGATGATATAAAACGCGGGCACTTCCCTAACATCATTGCCGAACGAGGCTGGAAAGCCGAGTGGAAGCACAACAAAAAAGGTATGGTGGTAAAGATAGCCACTTTCGCTGCCCTGAGTTATATCATCTACTTATCGTGCCGTAAAAGCAGGCGCTAATACGAGTCTAAATAACAAAAAGGCCGGCATATTTGCCGGCTTTTTTATTGCTGTAAAATTATAGCTTAATTGGTATGGCCTGGTGCCGGACTCATGCCCTGCGGATCATCGCCGTTGCCGGAATTGTTCAGGTTCATGGTCTTACCAATTTTAAGCGCCTCGTTATAGTGCTGGGTAAGTACTGGTAAAGTTTTAGAGGCGAAAGATTTCACGTCGGCATCCGACAACCGGGCGCCTTCGGTAAACAGTTTTACAGTCGCCGAATGGTCTTTGATCATCATAAGCATGTACTGCTCATCGAACTTTTTGTCGTTCAGACTTTGCATGCCCTTTAGGTGCGCCTGTTTATCCTTAGGTAAAGATGTAGGCAGTTGTATGCCTAGTTTGGACGCGATAGTGGCCAGTTCGGCGTTGGCTTTGGTATGATCCCTCACCATCATCTCAGCAAATTTTCTCACCGACTCATTTTTAGAGGTGGTTAGTGCCGCTTTGCCTGCTTCAACCTCCATCAACCCGCCTGTAGCGGCCGCATTGATAAATGTCTTTTCATCGCCGGGCAAATCTATGTCGGCCGTCATAGCCTGCGCACGTTCGGTTGTATCACTGATAGAATCAATCACTTGGGTGGAAGCCGCGTCGCGGTCGCCACGCTCCGCATTTCCGCATGAGTAGGCCATCGCAGCGGCAATAGCCAGCATTGGTAATCTGATAGAGTTTTTCATAGTGTAGTAGTTTTCCTTTAAGCAAACATCAGCAGCGGCCAATTGGTTTTGATGAAAAATTGCTATTATTGCGAACCAGACAAAACCAAATACTAATGCTCAAACCTATTACCTTGCTCTCTCTGCTTTTCGTCTTCATGTATTCGAATTTAGCCTTAAGCCAGCATCTCAGACGACACGACATTGCCAACTTAACCGCTGAAGATTATAAAGGTGCTGCTCCCGAAAGTAACGCAAGAACCGCTTTTACCGACGTGCGGATTTATTATCGGTTAGATTCCATTACGACGCTGGCAGACAATAAGGTTAAGCTTTCATTCATCACGAAGGTGGATCAGAAAAAAGAAAGCAGTTACTTGAACCGCGACAAGTTTAGCAGTCCGCCTTTCGATAAAATGATCAGCCATGAGCAAGGTCATCTGCTCATCGGTTTCATCTGTGCAAACAGGGCAGAAAAGCTTTTCTCGTCGAAGGTATGGTCGGCAAACTATAAGGAGGAAATTCGATCAGCTTTTGCGCAATACCTGAGAAATCATTTTCACGCGCTGCAGTCTGACTACGATGAGGCAACCAGTCACGGTTCCGACCTGAAGCGCCAGGAAATCTGGGCGGCACGATTGAGCCTGATGTTTGAGGAAACATATAACGGAAGTGTTGAGGATGTGGGCTTGCCGACAGGCGATGCAGCAGTGGCCACAAATGTCGAGTCGCAGCCGGAGTTTCCGGGTGGAGCTCAGGCGATGTATAAATTTATTGGCGACAGTTACAGCTACCCGAGCGATCTGCGTCCTCGTCCGGAAGGACGCATAGTGGTTCAGTTCGTTGTAGATCAGGATGGCTATGTCGTAGAACCGAGAATACGTGAAAGCCTTCACCCGCGTCTCGATGCAGAGGCGCTTCGGGTGGTAAAACGCATGCCCAGATGGACACCTGGGGTACAGGGGGGAAGGGCGGTGCGTGTCCTGTACAATTTGCCCATCAATCTTAAATAGAACTGGACAGAGGCCCCGCCTATAGTGAAAATCTGGCATGATCAGGCTGAAAAATTTTCATCATTGCTGAAAAAAAATCATTTCCAGCCGTCGTTTCTGGCTCGAAACAGCATTGGCACAGCTGTTGTAAATTGCTAAGCGGAACTGAGGTTCTGAGTTTAATTAATCAAAGTTTTAATCGTTAATAAAAATTAAGGAGGAAAAACCTATGACATTGGTTAAATTTAATCCAGCACAAAAAAACAATGCATTAATGCCAGGCTTTAATGACGTTTTTGACTCAATTTTCAACGACACCTTTTTCTCAGATCGAATGATCAGCCGGGTACCCGCTGTAAACATCAGCGAAAGCCAGGATCATTTCCATATTGAACTGGCGGCCCCAGGCTTAAATAAAGGCGACTTCAAACTAAATCTCGACCGTAACATGCTTAACATTTCGGTTGAGCAGAGCATGGAAAACAAGGATCAGGAAAAGAATTACAGCAAGCGTGAGTACAGCTACAGTTCGTTCGTAAGATCGTTCACACTTCCTGAAAGTGCCGATCCGAATCAGATAGATGCAAGCTATACAGATGGTATTCTGAAGATCGATATCGCGAAAAGAGAAGAAGCGAAATCCATCGCCCGACAGATCGAAATTAAGTAAGCTGCCGCTACAGCATACCATATGTACCAAAAAAGGATGTCGGCCGACATCCTTTTTTTATTTAGCGATCTTTTACGTACCTGCGGTTTATGAACCCTTAGGTACATCATTGTCTAGGTCGCCATCGTCGAGACCGAGGTCTAAGGCCTCCTGGTCGCGGTCAAAGCCCTTTGATGTATCGTTGGCAGCCATTTCGGGATCTGCGGCATCCTCATCGGTTGAGTCGTCGCCCGCCGTTTTTGGGTCGGTAGGCGAAAGTGCCCCGGTAAGGTCATCATTATTGCCCATTTCGCTGTTGCTCACCGGCCCGTCTGAAGGCAATGAGCTGTTGTGTTGTTTTTCGTTTTCCATATGATGTTTCTTTAGGGTATTCATGTATTATCTGCCCCGGTTTAGGCGGGCATCGTCAAAGTGCTGGTGCTTGTAGAAATCAGAGGGATGGGTATCGTAGACCACCGCTTCGGCATGCGGCAAGGCGTTCTCGCCCAAAAAAGCATATCTGATGGCTAGTTCTGCGGCAGGCGAAAGCACCTTACCTGGTTCGTATTCGGGCAGCGACTCCAGGAAAGCTCCAGATACGCCGGGTACGATCACTTCGTCATCATCCTCATCCAGATCTACCACGCCGATCGGCATCAGCACAGCTTTTGAACTGGAACTGATTTCCGCCGACAGCCTCACAATCAGGTACCTTACCTTAAGTTCATTGCTGTCGAAGATCAGGTCTTCAACTTCGCCGATATCATTACCATCGGTATCGACCACTTCCCAGCCGGTAATGTCCGATTGATGATCTGCGATTTCAAAATCGCTCCCGCGGAGCGGCTCGAGGTAAGTCGTGCGGTGTTGTTCTTCCATTTCCATTGATATATGTTTGTCATTAAACAACCCGGCAGCATATAGAGTTTTGGCTAAAGTAAGAAGTCGCGCGGCCGACGGTATCTGCCCCTTCTTTTGTCTTAATCGCACCCTCCTAAATCCGTTGATATTCGCGAACTTAGAGATTAAGATCAACCATTTAAAAGTTTGTATATGACAGCAAAAAATCCGTTTGTGTGGACCGAGATCAGCGTTTCTGATCTGGCAAGAGCAAAGAAATTTTACGAAACCGTACTGCAGGTGCAGCTATCTGACCTCCCGGTGCCGGAGAGCATGCAGGCCGAGCCCGGGAGCGACGATTATTTTGAGATGATAGCTTTTCCCGGCGATATGATGGGGCCGGGCTGCAGCGGTACATTGGTACGTTCTGGTATGAACCGGCCAGGTCCGGGCGGTACTATGGTATATTTTCATAGCGAGGACTGTGACATTGAGACGGGCAGGGTGGAGGCTGCGGGCGGCAAGGTCATCGCCGGAAAGATGTCGCTGGGCGAGTATGGATTTTGTTCCATCTGTGAAGACTCCGAAGGCAATGCCATCGGTTTTCACTCCATGAAATGATGCCTGCCAGCAACAGGTTTCTTTTGGGCACTGTAGATTCCGGCGGTGCCGCTAAAAAGATAAGCCGTAAAACAGGCCACAGCAAAAAACAGCGTATACTGACTGCCGAAGAGTTCGACACCCATAATGGTGCATGCTAAGGGCGTGTTGGTAGCACCAGAAAACACCGCAATGAAGCCGAGGGCGGCAAAGAGGCTTACTGGTGCGTTTAGTATGGCCGACAAGGTATTTCCGAGTGTAGCCCCGATATAGAACAGCGGGGTTACCTCGCCGCCCTTAAAGCCGCTGCCGAGCGTTATGGAGGTGTAAACCAGTTTCCAAAGCCAGCTCCAGGCATCTGCTCCTCCGGCCTCAAAAGCTGAGGAGACCGTCACAGCCCCCGGATATTCGGCTTCCACGCCCAGCCCCAGATAATCGGGTTTACCAAGCGCAAAACTAAGCGCAATGATGGTAAGTCCACCTAAAACCGGAACCATCCATTGATGCGTAAAGAAACGCCCGAAAAAAGCTTTGACGCCATTGAGCGAGGCAATGAACAACCAGCTTACCAGTCCGAATACTACAGAGGCTGCAATAACTTTCAGGAGCAATAGAAGATCTATCGCGAAATACCTGGCGTAGCTATAATCAGACTGTGCTGCAACGTTGATATGATATGCCGCATGATGGAGCCCCCAGGCCGATACGGTGAGATCGCCAACTATGCTTGCAATGAGCGCCGGAAGCAGCGCATTGTACCGCATCCTGCCCAGTACCAATACCTCAAGCGCAAATACTGCGCCTGTGAGCGGTGTGCCAAACACGGCTCCAAATCCGGCAGCGATACCGGCAGTAAGCATAACTTTCGTCTCAGCCTCATCTAATCTGAACCATTTGCGGAACATATCTGCAATGCCGCCGCCCATTTGGACAGCAGTGCCTTCCCGTCCGGCAGAGCCGCCAAACAGGTGGGTAAGCACGGTAGTAATCAGAATAATCGGCGCCATGACTCTTGGAATACCGTCTCCGCCGTCATTGATCTGCGTGATGATGAGGTTGTTTCCCTTCTCGGAGGATTTACCGATGGTGGTATAGAGCAGATGAATAAGCAGGCCTGCCAGTGGTAATAGAAAAAGCAGCCAGGTATGCTGAAACCGGAACTGCGTTGCCCAATGCAGGAGCCAGAGAAAGAGCGCAACCGCACTTCCGATGACAATAGCCGCTGGAACAATAAGCAGTGTCCACCGCAAGGCGTACTTCATGATGGCAAGATGTTCAGATCGAAACTTCATATCGGTGAGGCTAAATTAAGCCTAAAATTGCCACTATTAAAATATCATTTTTTAGCTATGTTTATTACTGCCGTCCAGCAGAAAGCAAATGGTAGAAAACCAAACGGGGTCTGTTTCTGTTTTAGGATGAGTAAATAACCAAATATTTTTTCATTCCTAAAAACCTTCGTATGAAGACATTAAAACTACGACTGCCAGTTTACCTGGTTGCGGCGCTAGCCTTTGCGTCGTGCAAAAAACAAGACAATCCAGTAGAAAAGTTTAAACCCGAGCGTTTGAGCAATGTATCGGCAGCTGGCGTTGTCCCGCCGGGCTACGGACTTAGTAACTGGATGGGGGCCGTTTCCGACAATACGAGCATCGCTCAGATGTCAATCCCCGGTACGCATGATTCAGGCGCCCGTACCGAGCCCATCGGTGGTACTGCCAAGTGTCAGAATCTCAGTATTGCAGAACAGTTGTCGGCCGGCGTACGCTTCCTCGACATCCGCTGCAGGCATATCGATAATGCCTTTGCCATTCACCACGGTGCCATTTATCAGAACCTGAATTTCAATGATGTGCTGAATGCCTGTATCAGTTTTCTTAACAGCAATCCTACCGAGACCATTATTATGAGCGTGAAGGAGGAGCATACACCCTCAAACAATACCCGCAGTTTTGAGCAGACTTTTGATAGCTATGTAGCGCAAAACAGCTCTAAATGGGATCTTGGTACCGGTATACCTAACCTTGGAACTGTCCGCGGCAAGATTAAATTGCTGAGGAGATTTGGCACCGGAAGCCCTAAAGGAATCGATGCTACGGCCTGGGCTGATAACACCACGTTTAGCATCAACAATTCTGCAGCTAACCTGAAAGTTCAGGATTTCTATAATATAAACGATGTAAATACAAAATGGACAAACGTTCAAACACAGTTGAACGATGCGCATAACGACACGTCTAACCGCCTTTACCTGAATTTCTGTAGCGGATACAAGCCCGGCTTGTTCGGTATTCCAAGCATCACCACGGTATCCAACTTTATAAATCCTAAGGTAAGCACCTTTTTTACCAATAACACGAGTGGTAAATATGGTGTAGTCATTCTGGATTTTATCGACTCATCCAGGAGTCAGCTGATCGCGAATACAAATTTCTAACTGCTCGATCTAAATTAAAACGGGCATGCGAGGTGATCGCATGCCCGTTTTTATTGGAGGTACGTTTTTTTAATCGACGTTGTCCTCGTCGGCTACAGCATCTTCCCAGTTTTCCCATTTAGGGGTGTTAGGGTCGTAACCGTCATAGCCATAATTCTGACTTAGCTGACCTCGCTTGTTTGCCGTAATAGCGGCGTCTGGTATGGGCCAGTAAAGGTTCTTCTTATCCATGGTATAATTCGGATTACTGTTGCCCGTTGCGTTAATCTGGATAGGGCCTTTGTTATACAGGCTATAGTGATTAATGCGCTGGAACCAATAGCTTCCGCCGGCAGGTGCGGTTCCGCTTTGCTTGTCGAAGTTGTTCAACGTATAGGTATTCCCCCATTCGTCTGGTTTTCCGCTACGTGCCAGGCATAAGGAAACGCGGGTCAGCTCCACATTTCTCCATTCTTCCCAATACAACTCACGGGCCCGCTCATTCATAATATCGCCAATGCTTACCGCACCGGTATACAGCTGAGTGCATTTAGCCCGTCGCCTGATGATATTCAGGTCTTCCGCGATAGATGGGTCGGCCGGGTTCATATAATATTTTGCCTCGGCACGAAGCAGGTAGGCTTCTGCCAGCCGGTAAACATACCAATCGGCGTTTGAGCCGTTTGTAGCGCCACGTAAGCCGTCGGAGCCAGCGATATTGGCTTCGTTAACCGGGTCGTCCAGGAAAAATTTATAGTGCGGCACATCAAACCACCTTCTTATGGTATCACTGCATAGCAATTTACCAGAGGTGGGATGGTACAGTCTCAAAGGTTTGCCAAAGTCTACCGAAGCTTTGTTGTTTACACGGTAATCTTCCATACGCACCCAGTTGCCGCTTTCAGCGCTATGACGCAGATCGGTTGCATCCATTACCCCGTTCACTTTCCATAAGGTATGCGTGCTGAAGTGCGTGGGGCGGAAGGTGGCGATACCGCGACCAAAAGCGCGCATGTAATCGTAAGTCGCATTGTAATCGGACGAATTACGCCTGATGTTCATAAGCGCCTGTTTACCGTCTGTGGTCTGGATACGGTTGTCGAACACGAACGGATAAAGGATCCGCATGGTCAGCATCTGGACAAAAGATTCGGCACTAGCGCCCCTGTTGGGCACACCCATGATTACCTCGCGGTTTGCCCCAATCAGTTTGTTCTCTGGCCGGTGCAAGTCCCATACAACGTTTCGCGTAATTTTCCAGGTAAGCGGTTCACCGCCGTCGTTAAAAGTACCGAAGGTATTGGTCATCAGTGAATAACCCGACTGATCGATCAGGATATCGGTTTGTTCTTTTGCTTTTTCGTATTCACCCAAAGCCAGGTAGCATTTAGCAAGCAGCATCCTGCAGGCACCTTTGTTTACCATACCCACCAGGCTCATTGCGCTCTGATCTGGAACCCATTGCACCGCAAGCTCCATGTCTCTGGTAATCATTTTTAGAATGGCTTCCTGTTTTGTGCTGCGATAGTTTTGTTTAGGCACTTCAAGAAGCTTGGTTACCAGCGGCACATCGCCAAACTGAAACGTCAGCGCCATATACCTGAATGCGCGGTGGAAGTAAGCCCGGCCTACATACTCATTCTTGGTGTTTTCGTCAAGGCCTTCAACTTTATCTGCATACTGAATGATCGTATTGGCATACATAATCCCTTTATAGGTTTCCTCCCAGAAATACCAGATGCTATTGGTCCGGTCTATATTCTGATAGGATGTTTCGCTTGTTGGGGTCAGCATGTTGGCCACATCAGCAAGCATATTGCGCTTATCTGTAGCGCTAGCAACCATCAGGTCTGAAAAAATATATTCCGTTCCCAGCGTAAGCATCTCATTGTGGTCTGTTGCCCAATAGAGTTTTAGATGCCGGTCGCATATGGCCTGGGCCGACATAAGGCCTGATAAGGTGGTAAATGTGGCCGACGGCTCGTAAAATGATAGAGGTTCGGGGTTTAGAAACTCCCGTTTACATCCACTTAGCAGTGTTGCGCTGCCAGCAAAAACGATGAGATATCTTTTAAAGCGATTAATTTTTTGAGTTAACTTTTTCATGTCGGTCGATTAATAGTTAGAAAACGAGATTTAAGCCGAGCGTAAATACACGCGTAGCCCATCCCTGGCCATTATCGGGGCTTTGCGTTTCAGGATCGCCGTAAGTCCATTCTTTAGTCCAGGTGGCAACATTGCGCACCGTTCCATATACCCTGACACGGTTAAGGTCCCATCTGGACGTCCATTTACTGGGCAGGGTATAAGCAACAGATACATTGTCGAGCCGTACGAAAGACCGATCGTACAAACGCTGCGCCCCGGCTGCGCCAACAGGTCCCTTTGCCTCAATACGTCCGAATTCATTGGTCGGATTTTCTGGGGTCCAGTACGCTTTGCGCGGCAGGTTGATTAAGGCATAGGCCATGCGTCCGCCGTCATCATCATTATTCAGGTATTCGCCAAACAAGCTTTTATGGCCGGTGTATGCATAAATATTAAAGGAAACGCTCAGGTCTTTCCAAAGCGAAAAATCGTTGCGTAGCGACCAGCGGTACGGGGGAGACGTTTCACCCAGAAACTCTTTGTCCTTGTTGTTATATACAGGTTTAGCTGTACCATCGGCGTTGATTTCATCGTCGGCAGTGTAGCTGTTGGCCACCTTCGGATCCCCAGGTACCTGTCCGTATTTCTTGGCTTCCTCCGCCTCGTTTGCCTGCCATATGCCAGTAACACGGTAATCCCAGATGACACCAATAGGACGATCTATGAACCAGCCGTTGGGCTGGTCGTCCATTTCCCTTCTTCCGATAACATTACCGTTGGCGTCGAGCACATCCTCATAGTCGTAATACAAATGGGTAATCTTGTTTTTGTTGTACGAGAACCCGAAGGTGCTGGACCACTCGAAAGCGTTTCTGCGCATATTGACAGTATTAAGTGCAAACTCAATTCCGCTGTTGTCTACCCGCCCCAAGTTTGTTGTGATATTGGTAAAGCCTGTGAAGCTTGGTAAACGCTCTTTCATGATCATATCATGAGTTTTCATATTGTAGTATTCCAGGCTGCCGGTCAACCGATTACCGAGGAATCCGAAATCAAGACCAAAGTTCCATGATGCTGTCTTTTCCCATTGCAGGAAGGGGTTTGCCAGCCTGTCGGCCATCAGGTAGCGGTATAAGATCTGTTCGCCCGCCGAATTTAAATAGCCCTGCATCTTACCGCCGCCTTCGGACAGGTTGGAAAGCGCTATGTAGGGGTTGGCGAGTGACCGGTTTCCGTTTTCGCCGTATGACACCCGGAGTTTACCGCTGTTCATGATATGGCCCCATTTAAAAAACTTCTCGTTGGTGAATGACCATGCTACGGCCATGGAAGGAAAAACAGCATAGGGATTGGAGGTTCCGAATGCCGAGTAGCCATCCCTCCGCACCGAAGTGGTGATCAGATAACGGTCGTCATAAGAATAAAACAAACGGGCAAGCAGGCCGTCGGCCGATTGCTCATTATCCTCGCTTGAAAAGGTACTGTTTTCTTTACTGCCGTTCTTCGTATTGTGAAATCCGAGCACGTCGGAAGGCAATATTTTTCTGGCCTCTATCCGATCCCTCCAGAACCTGTTCTGTTCGGCCTCCTGTACCAGGGTAAGGATAACATGGTGCTTCTTTTTAAAGGTATGATCCCAGGCCAGCGTGTTGTTGAGCGACCAGTTCAGACTTTTCGATTGTTCCCGGTTAGCTCCGCGGGTGGCAGGATCAGATCCGGGCAGATTGGCCGACATAAAATACCGGTCGTAAAAGTTTTGATAGCGCGGAGAGAAATTGAAAGAGTAGGTAATCCCCAGTGGCAGTTTAACGTTTGCATTCAAGATCGTGTTGACCACAGTGTATCCCTTCTCAAGTTCAAGATATTGTTTCTGGAAGTCATAGTTATAGCCGCGCTGGCTATACTTTTCATTTAAAGGAAACTGTCCGGGATTACCGGTTTCGTCGTAATAATCCGCAAAGGGACTATTGCGCAGCGACTGGTCGATATCTATGTCCACGTTCCCATCTGAACGGTCCTGAAAGTTCACGTTAGCGCCAAGTTCCAGCCAGTTGTTCACTTTAGCATCAATCTTCATATTGCTGCGTACCGACCGGTAGTCGTCGCTTACCACTACGCCCTGATTGCGCAGATATCCCATAGACAGGTAATAATTGATCCTGTCGCCGGCACCGCTAACGCTTGCGTTATAATCCTGGTTAAAGCCCGTACGGAACGTTCTGTCGGCCCAGTCTACCGTCTTTCCATCCAGAAAGTTTTGCAGGGCGTTGCCTACCAGGCCGAGGCGTTGTGCCCATATGTTCAGGTCCGACTGGTCTGCCTGGTTTTCGGTATAGCCCCGCCAGGTGTCCAAAGAAATGCTGGACGGGAGCTGGTCCGGTCGCATAAAAAACCCAGGTTGCGAGGCATAAACTCCGGTTTGATAAGCTTCGTACACATTGGTTGCCGGGTTAAGTCCATAGGTGTTTTTTGTAAACCAGTCCTGGCGGTGCTGCAGATAGGCTTCCGTATCAAAACGGTCGCGATAATCGCTCAACCCTGTCGAGCCCACGTTCATCGTCATATTGATCACCGGCTTTCCGGGCTTCCCTTTCTTCGTGGTGATGATGATCACCCCGCTCGCAGCCTTTGCCCCATAAATAGCAGCCGCAGAAGCATCTTTGAGGATGTCTATCTGGGCAATATCATCGGGATTTATTTCTGAAAGCTCGCCATAAAAGATCATACCATCTAGAATAAGCAATGGACTGTTGTGGCCCCCTTCGTCGTAAACCGATCGCCTGCCGCGAATCTCTATCTCGCCGCCTCCTTTAGCCGAAGGATTATAACCTACCCGCAAACCAGGCGTTCCGCGAAGGATGTCTTGTACGGTCTTCGGGTTTTCATTGGCAATCCGGTCGGGGATAATTTGTGTAACTGAGCCTGTAAGATCCTTTTTTTGCATGGTACCATAGCCCACTACCACAACCTCGTTCAGGTCGCTGGTTGTGCGCACCAGCTTAATGCTGCCCATATCAGGGGCCGCGTTAACTTCCATGAGTTCATAGCCAATGTAGCTGATCACAAGTTTATCGTCTTCAGCAACATTTTCCATGTAAAAAGCTCCGTTTTGGTCCGTCTTAACTGATCTCCCTTTTCCTTTTAATCCCACCGTAGCGCCAATAAGGGGCTGGTCGTTTTCGTCAACGATCTTCCCCCTTACATTGATAGCCCTGAAGCTGGTTACGAGATTGCGGAGAAAGTTGCTCCCCGCTTTCCGGATGGTGATGTTCTTATTCTCGATCACGTAGGTGAGGGGCAGGTCTTTGAGTACAGTTCTTAAGGCTTCATCAACGGTCACATTCCGGAGGTTCAGGTCCTTCAGCTGGTTGTTTGAAATGATTCCCCCTTCATAATAAAAGTCGAAGCCGCTTTGCTTTCTGATTTCCTTAAAGGCAGATTTCAGCGACATACGGTCCTGCGTGATGGTTATCCGCTGGCCTAAGGTAGCGGCACTGACCTGCATTAGGGATGCTACGATTATAATGGTAATCAGTCGCATAGTTCGCCATAGTTTAAGGTATAACGAGGCCGTTATACCAGGTTTGGTATAAAATCGATACATTTGGTTAATTTGGTTCTAAAGCAGTATGCCTCCGGCGCTGGAAACGTGTTGGCATTCTGTGGTTAACACTTGTAAAATTATAAGTTGTCCAAACGCAGCCAGAAGTGCTTCACTTCTGGTTTGCTTATTTTAGTGCTGTACTCTGAGTATATTTTTTATGCATTTTGGGTAAACAATTTATTTTCCTTTAGCTACATACACCTTTCTTCCCTCTATCTTAAAACTGACCTGCCCTGATGATTCGATGTGCTTTAGAATTTCCGAGAGGTTCTTGCTTCTCGAAATCCAGCCACCAGATCTGATGTTTGAAGGTACAGAGGCTTCATAAACAACATCTACGTTGTACCACCGGGCAATCTTGCGCATGGCCAGGCGGAAATCCAATTCATCCAGGTTAAAGTCGCCATTTTTCCAGTCGACCACATTGTCAATATTTACTTCGCTCACACGTAGCGCTTTTCCGTCGTTCAGGGCCTGTTCGCCTGGCTTAAGTATCTGCGTCGACCTGCCCGATCTGACAAGTACAGAGCCTTCTATCAGGGTTGTGGTCACAAGTGCTTCGTTGCCATAGCTGTTCAGGTTAAAATGCGTGCCCAGTACTTCCACCTCTTGTTTGCTCGTCGTAACCACAAAAGGGTGGGCAGCATCCCTGGCGATTTCAAAATAGCCTTCACCTGTCAGTGAGACCCTTCGTTTGCCGCCTTTGATCAGTCTGGACGAATAGGTTAAGCTCGAAGCTGAATTGAGCCACACATATGAGCCGTCTGGAAGGCGCAGCTTATAGGTTTCGCCGTTGGTGGTCGACAACGTATTGGTTCCCTCGCTTTCGCCGGTATTGCCCACGATCTCATAAACAACATCGCCGCTTTCCGACTTCTTAATGATTACGCCAGCTTCTTTAGCCACTTCGCCAGTCTTAACATCGCCCAGCCTCACTTTCTTCCCGTTTGCTAGTGTCAGCGTAGCCCCGGTAACACCGGAAGTAATGTCGTTTTGGTAGGCATCACGCTGAGTCTGTTCAGAGCTGTTATTATTCCAAAGGACTACGCCAACAAGCAGAATACCCACTGCGACGGCTGCTGAAAGACGCGGCCACAGGCCGATCAGGCGGGAACTTTTTTGCGGGCGATCAGCAACGACAGACCCGAAAATTCTATCTCCCGCAGTGCGATCGAGGCTGTGCAGCGTTTCCGGGTGTTCATAACTGTGGGAAATTAAATGATCTATTTGCTGGGTATAAGCCGGATTCTGTACATAAGAGAGAAATTCGAGGCGTTCTTCCTCATTCAGCTCTTTTGATAGATATTTAGAAAACAACGTAGTCAGTCGTTCGTGGTGTTCGGTCATATATTTGGTTCAGGGTTACACAGCATTAAGTGCTGCCCTATAAACACTGACACTTCAGCTGAGGCCTGGGGTAGGTCGTTCTAAAAATTTTTTAAAAAAAAGATAATCAGTGCGGAACAAACCAGCGCATAATGCCTGAAATGCGTGCGGATGGTTGCCAGCGCCTGCTTCATATGATAGTGAACGGTGGCAGGAGAGATGTTAAGTTTAGCTGCAACCTCATCATAGCTAAGTCCCTCGAAATGGCACAGCGCGTATACACGGCGCTGCTGTTCGGGCAGTTTGCTTACCACATTGTCCAGAAGTTCCTTCGTTTCGCGGTAATCAAGCGCCTGCTGTGTACCCAGGTCGTTTTCCGTTGCACTGAGGCTTATTTGGGTCTTTACCTTCATAACGATTGCCTCGTGGCGCAGCAGGTTGAACGTATGGTTGCGGACTAGTCGGTTAAGATAAGCCCCGAAATTCCCGATACCGGGCAGCTGCCTGCGGCCCGACCATACCTTCAGGAAAATGTCCTGTACAATCTCCTCGGCATCGGTATCTGAACGCGAAATTTTCAAGGCAAAGGTATACACATACTGCTGATAGTAGTCAAACAGATCCCGGAAGGCACGCTCGTTCCCATCGGCAATTTTTGCCAGCAGTTCAGACTCGTTCAACAGGGGTTTGCCGTTCATTTGGTTAGATTTGGTTGTGGCGCAGCGCGACCAAGTCAATGATAGAATAAATTTTTCATTTTCCCAGAGATATATAAGTTTTTTTAAACTGCGTATAATAAATGCGTTTTTTTTAGCTTTGGCCATATGAGGATACGAGATTTGCTTTTCATGGCTGTGTTTTCTCTCATTTTATGGAGCTGCGGTGGGCAACCGGCACAGGAGACACAGAAACTTATGGATGATCTGAAAACTGTTCGCAGCGAAGTGAAAGACCTTCAAGCCCTGCTTGCCGAGAAGGAGACAACCATCTATGGTCTGCAAAGACAGGTCGATAGTCTGCAGGCAGATACCTTAAACCTTGGTTTGTACAACCCCGCACTTATCGGCCGCTGGCGTGTTAGCATGAAGTGCACAGAAACGAACTGCGACGGGTCGGCAGTAGGCGATAGCAAATCGGAGCAATGGCTGATCTCATATACCAAAGAATCTATCATGGTGCAGGTCCTGGACAAAGGTAAGCTCAGCCGCACTTATACTGGTGTTTTTACCAGCAGGGGCCTTCAGCTCGAAGATCCGGCCAACGTGCAGACTGCCACGATTACGGTTGCCATGCTTCCGCCCGCGGCGGGCAAGATGGAGGGGAAGCGTTTTATAACGCAGGCCGACTGCCGCATCGTATATGACGTTAGTGCTGAATTGATGGATAGCAACGACAAACTCTGACGATATGCTGATTTTATCTTCCCTGGAGTTTACTTTGCCGCTAACCAACCCGGTGATTATTTTCTCGCTGGTGCTCTTTATCATTCTCTTTGCGCCTATTCTCTTCAATAAAATACGCATCCCGCACATTATTGGGCTTATCCTGGCTGGTACGCTGGTAGGGCCCTATGGGCTCAACCTGCTGCGCAGGGATAGCAGTATCCTATTGTTCGGTACAGTGGGGTTGCTTTATATCATGTTCCTGGCCGGACTTGAAATAGATCTGGGTGAGTTCAAGAAGAATAAAGGCAAGATCCTTGTATTCGGACTTACTACCTTTCTTATCCCCCTGGGTCTGGGCTCCCTGGCCAGCTATTATGTTCTGAATTTTGATTTTATGGCATCCCTGCTTCTGGCCAGTATGTTCTCCACACATACCCTTATTGCCTATCCCATCGCAAGTAAGTACGGGATTGTACAGAACCGCGCCGTAACCATGACGGTGGGCGGGACCATGATCACTGATGTGCTTGCCCTTCTTATTCTTGCCGGTGTCGCGGGCAGCAGCAAGGGCGATGTGTCCAGTTTGTTCTGGATCAGACTCGGTGTGTCCTCTTTTGTTTTCGTGGGTATCGTGCTTTTCGTATTTCCGATCATTATCCGTTGGTTCTTTAAGAAGTTCGATGATAGTGTGTCACAGTATATTTTTGTGCTTGGGATGGTATTTCTGGCCGCCTTTATGGCCGAAGCAGCGGGTATGGAATCCATTATCGGTGCATTCTTCTCCGGATTGGTGCTCAACAAGTTTGTGCCGCATACTTCACCTTTAATGAATCGGATCGATTTTGTAGGCAATGCGCTGTTTATCCCATTCTTCTTGATCAGCGTAGGAATGCTTGTCGACGTGAGCGTGCTCTTCAAAGGCTGGGGAGCAATGAAGGTTGCCGGCGTGATCATCGTCGTATCTCTGGCGTCCAAATACCTCGCGGCCGTCATCACCGCCAAAGCATTTAAATTGCGGCCGGTGGAGGGTAACCTGATCTTCGGTTTAAGCTCTTCTCACGCGGCAGCTACACTGGCCATCATCCTCGTAGGGTACAACATCATCACTGGCGAGACACCCGCCGGAGAACCCATCCGCCTGCTGAATGAGGATGTGCTGAATGGTACGATCCTTCTTATTTTGGTAAGTTGCGCCGTTAGTTCGTTTGTCGTCGAACGCGCCGCGCGTACCCTGGCACTTGAAGACCCCGCCGAGCCGGTAACAGGGCCTGACCAAAGGGTCCTCGTTTCCCTGTCGCACCCCGAGCTGATGGCCGATCTGCTTGATCTTGGTTTCATGTTGCGGCAGAAAGCCCTCACCTCGCCGCTGTATGCGCTTAATGTGATCGACGATAAACAGCTGCCAAGAATCAGCAAGGCGCAGATCCGTATTCTCGACAGGGCCCTGGTTCATGCCGCTGCGGTTGAGCAGCAGCTTATACCGATATCCCGGCACGACGCCTCCGTAAGCAACGGAATTGTGTACACCGCCAGGGAACATCAGATCAGCGACCTGGTGGTTGGTCTGCATAAGAACGCAAATGCAACAGAGTTTTTCGGACAGACGGTGGAGAGTACTGTGCGGCGTTTCCACGATACCATATATGTGTACAAGGCCGTTCAGCCGCTCAATACGCTTAAGCGGCTTATTGTGCTGGCTCCCCAAAATGCAGAGTCAGAGCCCGGCTTCAGTCACTGGGTTCAGCGCTCCCTCGTCCTGGCTGGCGAAGCGGGCATGAGCATTCTGTTCTACGGATCAAAGCACACGCTGGCCGCAATCAAGTCGGTACTCGCCAAGCAGAAATCGGCCGCCAACGCAGCTTACCATGAGTTTAACAACTGGGAAGACTTCCTGATCTTAGGTAAGACGGTAAAGGCTAATGACCTGATGGTTATTGTGGCAGCGCGGAAACTGACGGCTTCGTACCTCCCGCAGATGCAAAAGCTGCCGCACTATCTTTCGCGTTATTTTGAGCAAAACAGTTTTATCATTCTATATCCAAAGCAATTGCCTACAGGAATAGACCTGGAAGACATACAGCAATCGGACGGATCACTGCTCGAGCCAATTGCACAAAGTAAGCTGATGGGGGCAATAAAGCGATTGTTTAGCCAAAAATAAATTTATTTGCCCAACGATGGGGTATTTTGGGGAATTCTGAGTATTTTCGTAGAAACGCTTGTAAACTCTCAGTTAAATGGTCAAGATAGATTTATTAGAAGACTGCAAATTAAAGGCTCATAATGTTCAAACCGCACTCAGGTCGGTTATTTTTGATGAGTTTGAAAATCCATACCTATTGGAGAACTACCTGGAATGTTTAAGAGAATCGCAGCTCGTCGTAGAAAGGCGGCTTGCAGCAATCAGCGTTCGTGATAACAATATCGAGAAGTAGTTGCTGCAACTGTTCTTTTACCACTCGCTCGTATTCTCAATTCCCGCTGCCCTGGCATCAAATACCGGGTCCTTACCCGCCTTGCGCTGCTGCTGGTAATCTTTGAGTGCCTTCAGTGCAGGTTTGCGCAGCAGCAGAATAGCGATAACGTTTAGCCAGGCCATCATACCGACACCAATATCCCCTAATGTCCACGCGGCCTCTGCGGTTTTAACCGATCCGTAAAAAGTAGAGAACAACAATAACAGGCGCAGGATGTTAATTGCCCATTTATTGCCTTTTTTATCCAGATAACTCAAGTTCGTTTCCGCAATATAGTAATAGGCCATAATGGTCGTAAAAGCAAAAAACAGCAAGGACACAGCCACAAAGCCAGAGCCCAGCGCAGGGAAATGCGAGCTTATCGCTTGTTGCGTATACTCCGCACCGATCTTCGCACCAGGCAAATTTTCCACTAAAAAGTTGCCATCAGGATTAAGCACATTGTATTTTCCGGTAAAGAGGATCATAAAGGCCGTTGCAGTACACACAAATAGGGTATCGATGTAAACCGAAAAGGCCTGCACCAGTCCTTGCTTTGCAGGGTGGCTAACTTCCGCTGCCGCTGCAGCGTGCGGAGCAGTACCCTGTCCGGCCTCATTGGAGTAAATGCCGCGCTTCACACCCCAGGCTACAGCCATACCAAATATGCCAGCAAAGGCTGGTTCCAGATCGAAGGCCGACCGGAAGATCAGACCGATCACCGATGGTATCTCTGCGATGTTCATCAGCATAATCACAATTGCCATTAAAATATAGCCGCCCGCCATAAACGGAACTATGATCTCAGCTACTTTACCGATCCGCTTTACACCGCCAAAAATGATCAGCGCCAGTAAAATGACAACGGCAGCCCCCGTATATGCTACGGGAATATCAAAGGCGTTCTGCATGCTGAGCGCGATACTGTTGCTTTGTACACCCGGAAGGAAAAAGGCCGTACTTAAAACCGTGGCCACCGCAAAGAGAACCGCATACCATTTAAGGCCCAAACCTTTTTCAATATAATAGGACGGTCCCCCGCGGTACTCCCCGTTTTTAACCTGCTTATAGATCTGTCCGAGTGTAGCCTCAATAAAAGCAGAAGCAGCACCCAAAAAAGCGATCAGCCACATCCAAAACACCGCGCCCGGCCCGCCCATAGCAATGGCCGTGGCTACGCCGGCAATATTACCGGTACCAATGCGTCCGGAGATGGCAATCGCAAAAGCCTGAAAAGAACTAACCCCTTTGTCTGAGCTTTTTCCATCGAACAACAGGCGCCACATTTCCTTGATGTACCGCACCTGCAGAAACCGGGTTACGATAGAGAAATATATGCCTGTACCCATGCACAAGATAATGAGCGCATTGCTCCAGATTAAGTCGTTAATACTAGTCAGTAGTCCTTCCATGTTTGAATAAATAGTCTGTTTGTCGGAAAACTGTAAAGAAAGGGAAAATCTCAATTATTTCAAGCCACTTGGGGGCTAATAAGAGAAATATTTTAAAGTCTATATAATAAAGCGGCCGCGAGGGCGTAATATATACGAGAGCGTTAATTTAGATGGTGGGGAATGTATCGGAATGATCATTCCCCGCTTTTTTTATCTTCAGGATATAACCCAGTCCGTAAACATTTTCAATAGAAACCAGCTCCGATGCTTTAAAAAAACCACGTAATCTTGAAATAAAAACCTCCAGGCTTTTCCCGTTAAAGTAATCGTCGCTGCCCCACAAGGCCATTAAAACATCACTCTTCCTTACTACCCGGTTCGGATGCTTTATCAAATAGTTTAGCAATTCAGATTCTCTGCGCGTCAGCGATACCTCCCTGCCGCCCGGCAGCAAAACAAGCAACTGGTCATGATAGTACGTCAGGTCGCCAAAGTCCGTTTGTTGCCGATCAGCTTCCCCATGATCGGGCGGGGCTGGCGAGAAGGTCTTTAAAATGTTGCTGACCCGAAGCACCAGCTCATCAATTTCAAAAGGCTTCGAAATATAATCAATAGCCCCAAGGTTGAGGCCGCGGAGCCTGTTGCCTTTTTCACTATGAGCCGTCAAAAAGAGAAATATCTGATGCTGATTTAATTCTTGCACCCGCGCGGCCAGATCAAAACCATTCATATCCGGCAGCTGCACATCAATGATGAGTAAACGGTTGGCCATAACATGCTTTCGGTAGTAGCCAAGCGCTTCATTGGCAGTTTGAAACCAAATGACGCTGAAACCCCTCATTTTCAGGAAGCTGGAAACAACGGTTCCCAAATCGGGCTCATCTTCAATTAAAACGATGTCGTACATCACAATTCTTCTAGCAGATACTTGGGAATATATATCAGGAAAGTAGTGCCCTGGCCGAGCTCGGAATCTAACTTAATGTCCCAGCCGTGGATGTCAAGGCATTGTTTTACATAGTACAAGCCCAAACCCAGACCCGGCAGCGTGCTGTTGCGGGGCAATCTGTAAAATTTATTAAATATCATATCGCGGGCATTTTGCTCAATACCATTGCCATTGTCGCTGATACCAAGCACAAAGTGCTCACTATTTTCTTCTATAGTTATTACGGTGCTTCTTTCCGCTTTAGAATTATGCTTAAAGGCGTTGTCGAGCATATTCTGCATCATGGTCGAAAACACGAAACGATCTATCGGAACCAGAAGTTTGGCCGGATGCCGCTTAAATAACAGCTCGTCGGACGGCCGAAGTTTTAACCTGTAATCCTCCATCAATATGCTGATTGCTTCGTTCAGATCGGTTTCCTCCATGTGAATCTTTTCCTGGAGCATAGATACCTCCAGCATCTGGTTGATATGCGTATGCAGGCGCCTGGCCTGCCGCTCGATGATCTGGCCCAGCGCTTTCACACGATCGCGATCGGAGAGGACCTCATCCTCGGCCAGACTTTTACCTGCCACCATAATGGTCGTAACCGGCGTATTAAATTCATGTTTTATGCTGTTCAGAAAATCCGATTTCATGGCAGCATCCTTCTTCTGGCGCATCCAGCTTACATAGGTGTAGTAATTGATGCCAATGATGATCAGAATACAAAGGACGACGAGCGAAAATGTAGGAAGCATCTGGTAGGCGACCCTGGATGAGCGATTTGGATAGTCGGCAAACAGATAAAAAGTGATTCGGTAATCGTACAGCAGCGAGCCGCTTACGGCCAGGCTGGTCACGCGGTTTTCGGGCGTAGGACTGCGCAGATTGCCATCGATAACCGCCCCGTAGGGCACCTTTTTAAAAATGGTGATGTCACCGATCCGCTGATCAAAATTAATCTCTAAAGCCTGAACAGTCAGCAGATAATGCAAACTAGTGTCCAGTCCGTTTCGCTTCACAATAGAGCGAAAAACACTGTCCATCGTGCTCCCTGCAGTTAGTTTGCTCAATATAATATTGCTGGTTTGCCGGGCAAGTTTTCTGAATTCATTTTTGTCACGGAGATATGCAGCTTTTAGTGCAGGCATTTTATCCTTCAGGATTGAATCTAAGATCCGGCCCCCGCCTGTGTAAACTTTATCATTAGGAATGCTCTTTCCATACTCGTCGTTGAGCAGCTTCTTCTCCTTCAGGTTGAAATCCCGGTCGAGCAGCGTATACGTGTTATAGATTAGCTTTAGCTGTACACCAACAAGGATCAGAAAGCTGATCAGCACCACTATTTTATATATCCGGCCGGTCATTACGATGATATCAATCCCTAAAAATAGCTTAAGTTTTGGTTAGTTGTGTGCCGTTAAGTTTTCATTAAGCATCTGTTACGGATCTGTTCGATAAATTCGTGATACCCAATAGCTAGATTTGACTCAGCTTAAAACCACACATATGATCAAAAGAATTTTCATGGCCTTGACCCTCGTGCTGGCCATTACCCATGCACAACAAGCCCTGTCACAGCAGAAGTCGGCCCCCCGACCTCTTCCCCAGCTTCAGCAGGAATTTGTAGACCTAGGCTTCGGTATGTTTATTCATTACGGCATGCCTACGTTTATGGATCAGGACTGGTCTGACCCAAATGCTGCGCTCTCGCTTTTCAAATCGCCTAAGTTCGATGCTGATCAGTGGGCCAAGGCCGCCAAATCGGCCAACATGACTTATGGCTGTTTAACCACAAAACACCATAGTGGCTTTCCCATCTGGAATACAAAAACCACGGCATACAATGTGATGAACACGCCCCATAAGCGTGATGTGGTTAAAGAATACGCCGACGCGTTCCGCAAAAACGGTCTGAAAGTGATGCTGTACTATTCTATTCTCGACACACATCATGGCATCCGGCCCAATCAGATCACACCAGAGCATATCCAAATGATCAAAGACCAAATTACAGAATTACTGAGCAATTATGGAGAGATCACCGCACTGGTGATAGATGGATGGGATGCACCATGGTCGAGAATTTCGTACGACGACGTCCCTTTCGAAGACATTTATCACCTGGTGAAATCCCTTCAGCCCAATTGCCTGGTTATGGACCTTAACGCCGCGAAATATCCGGCTGAAGCACTGTTTTATACTGACATCAAATCTTACGAGCAAGGCGCAGGTCAGTTCATCTCCAAAGAGCACAATAAGCTTCCGGCATTGGCTTGTCTGCCTCTGCAGGCCAGCTGGTTCTGGAAAACATCCTTTCCAACCACGCCCGTAAAAGACGTCAACGAGCTTGTCAATAAGTTCATTGCACCTTACAACGGAGCCTACTGCAACTTCATCTTAAATGTTGCGCCAAACAGCGACGGACTGATCGATGAAAACGCCCTGGTAGCATTAAAAGAGATTGGTAAGATCTATCAAAAGCCTGCCGGACTTCCCAAAGTTCCTGCACATGCGGCTCCGATCATATCCAGCAACATCGCGAAGCACGTGAAAAGCAACAGCAGCTGGTCGGACGACATGAACATCATGGATTTCGCAAACGACGACAATTTCGGCAGCAGCTGGGTGTCTAACCGTGAGGTTAAGTCGCCCTGGTACGAGCTAAACTTTGAAAAAGCACAAGCATTTAACATGGTGGTGGTTACTGAGGGCAGACAAGGAGATAGCAACTACCAGTTGCAGTATTATGCAGCGGGGCAATGGCATCCGCTCAAAGCAGAGCAAGTTGAAGCCGGTCGTATCACCATCTTCCGTTTTGATCGCGTTTGGGCAGAAAGGTTAAAACTGACGATCAGTGGGTTCAGCAAGCCACCCGTTCTTGCAGAAGTAGGTGTTTATAACGAAAGAAGATAAAATTTGAGCCTGATTAAAAGCGGTAAATAAAGGCATTGATGTTCATTCCTGCGCCAACAGAAGCGAATACGCCGATGTCGCCCTTGCTGATCCCATAGCCCTCAACCTTACCGTTTTTAACCAGATCAAGCAACGTAGGAACCGTAGCCACTGAACTGTTGCCCAGCCATGCGATGGTCATGGGCACCAGTTTTTCCGGCACCATATCCAGGCCGTATAACTTAAACAACCTTTTCATGATAGCCGCATCCATCTTGTCGTTGGCCTGATGGATAAACACGATGCTGATATCAGCAAGACCTAATCCGGCTTTGTCGATCGCTTTTTTAATCACCTGCGGAACATTTGATACGGCAAACTCGTACAATTTCCGGCCCTGCATTTTCATATAGTAGTTTTCGTCCGGAGCGTCTGGTCTGGCGCACCTGCCCATCGTGAGGAGTCCGCCAAACTCAACCGCATGTGTCTGTGTCTTGTGCGACAAAATACCCGCCTCTTCGCGCTCTTCGCCTGCACTGAAAACCACCGCCCCGGCGCCGTCTGCAAATATCATGCTGTCGCGGTCGTGCGGATCGATAATCCTGCTTAGCGTTTCCGCACCTATAACCAGAACTGCTTTGGCGTCGCCGCTTTTGATATAGTAATCTGCCTGAATAGCACCCTGCACCCAGCCCGGGCAACCGAAAATCAAATCATAAGCCACGCAATCAGGGTTCTGAATTTCCAGAATCATCTTTATTTTAGAAGCCAGCGAGGGCAGCATATCAATCCTGTTGCTTCCGGGCAGCATATCGCCGAAGTTGTGACAGCATATGATATAGTCGATCGACTCCTTATCCACGCCCGAGTCCTCTATCGCCCGCTCAGCCGCTATAGCCCCAATGTGGCTCGTTACCTGATCTTCCGCCGCATACCTTCTCTCCACAATACCGGTTATTTCAGAAAACTTCTGCACCACCTCCGCATTTTCTTTCTCCAGCAATACACCGTTTTCGAAAAAGCTTGCATTCAAAAAATCCTCTCCACTCACCACTTTCTCCGGAATATAACTTCCTGTGCCGGCAATAACCGTCTTCACGCCTCTGTTCATCTACGCTAATAATTTACCGAAAGGTACTTGAAAAATCTGAACTTGAAACGGTTAATTTCTATAACACCCCACTACAGATCAGATAGGAGAGTAGCGTAGGTCCTTTTTTCGGCTCCGGCTTGGAGTTACAATAAGAATGAATCTTCTCCACAAAGCCATCGCCATTGAACTCATAAACATCGCAGGAGTTAACACTATTTACAAGTCGGCCATCTCGCTTAAATGTCGCATAACCATAAACAACCACCTTATTTCCCGCTTCCAGACAGCCATATTCCCGGAAGTCTGTATCAACGGAGCTAAAGTAAGCAGCAATGTCACGGCAAAACTCCATCACATCATCTTGACCCATCAGATGCTTATCATCTTCATAAATATGAAATTCTACGTTTTTAGCCAAACGGTGGGCAGCCTGATCAAAAGCACCTGAGGAAAAGAGCCTTGCCACTTCCAGATTGGTGCTCGGGTTTTTAGTTTGCGACATACAGTTAAGATTGATTAACTCAAAGATAGTCTCTAACTGAACTCAACAGCTGTGCCTTATAAGACAAAACAAGGGGGTGAAAGCGACATCCACCTATTTAGTCGAGAATCCAGTCTACATCAGCAATCCCAAACTTCGCCACCGGATCAGCAACCTTTGCCAGTTGCAGGCCACGCAGTTCTGCACCGCGGTAGCTTACTCCCTTTGTGCGTATAACACCTGCCAGCGACTCTTCTTTGTTGATCAGTAATGGGATTTCTGCACGTATGCCATCACCAAATACTTTAACAGTCACATACTTTTTACCTCCTTCTTCGAAGTAACTATTAATCACATAGGTCATTTCAGAAGCATCTTCTGAAGACAACGAGTTAGTGAGTTTACTGCTATAACGTTCAGGCGAACCCGGCGATTCCAGCAAAATGCTGTGATCTTCGCGATAATTGCTGCAAGAAGCGACAACCAGGGATAGGGAGATTGTTAAAAGTTTAAGGCGTGTAGTCATGTTTAGATACGTTAAGGTCTATCCAAGATACGTAAAAAACGTTATCGAATACGAAATAATTTGTATATTCACTTGATAATTAACCAAATCTCATGAAATACCTCAGTACGCTTGCACTCCTCTTTTTTGTATTTACTGCAAATGCACAAACCAAAGAACAACTAGACACCGATGTACCGGCGCACATCCAGAAATGGCTATCTGAAAAAACGGCTTTTAAAAAATCTAAAGCCAGGTCAAAAGCTTTTTTCCTGCGCGACTCCATTAAGATCGTCGGCTACATCAAAGGCTATGATAGAAGCTCGGGCTACGCCAGCGGCATTATCTACCACGCCAATAACATCATAAGGCAAGATTTTCCGACAACAGTAAGAATATATCCTGACGGAAGATTTGAATGCGCCATGCTCGGAATACATCCCATCCGATCCAGTATATATTTAAACAATCACACCATAAAATTCTACGCAGAGCCAGGAACCACAACAGGCCTAATTCTTGATTTCCAGAACCCTAAATATCTTGGCGTCAATAAAGTTATCAACGAACAACTGGCTGCTATTGAGACACCTCGGCCTGACTACAATAAGTTGAACGATTACGTGAAAACCCAGGCTCCCGAAGACTTTAAAAAGGTCCAGCTCCAGGAATGGGATAAGGCGAGGAGGGTGGCCGACAGCGCCATGAACGCAAAGCGAACCTCAAAGAACGTTAGAAGACTGATCGAAAGCCAGGTTGACCTCGACTACGCCGTGTATTTGTTTGATTACGAAAGCAACCGTAGTTACTACCAGAAACAGGAACCAGATAACGCGATCCTGAAAATGCCTATGCGGGCAGATTATTTTGACTATTTAAAAAAGATCGATATGAACGATCAAAGCCTGCTTGTTTCAAACGATTTCTCCACCTTTGTAAACCGCTTCGAATTTTCGCCTGCGTTCCAGCGACAGCTTCTACATCAGGCTAACAAATTTGGGTATAAACAACTTGATTCTGCATACCTAGCTAATAATAAGAAAACTAACCTGGTTTACGACATAGCCAAATTGCGGGCGTTAACTTCTAACTTTAGGTTTTACCAATATAAAGAACGAACGTTTGCTGACGAAACAGCGGCCTTATCAAAAGCCATGCGCGACCCCTTCGTACTTAGCGAAATGAACGCCGCCTATGAAAGATATAAGCTAGGCAATGTAGCATACGAACTTCCTAATACCCCTGCAGCGGCCGTGTTTAAAAAGATCATTGGCCCCTCTAAAGGAAAAGTACTCATTGTCGATTTCTGGGCAGAATGGTGCGGACCTTGTAGGGCAGGGATAGAGAGCAGCCTTGCGCTAAGGACCAAGTATAAAGACAATCCGGATTTTGAATATGTGTTTGTAACCGACAGTGAAAGTACCGCGGCAGTATTCTATGAAGATTACACCAAAAAGAACCTGATGACGAATACCCACAGGATTCCGGCCGACGACTACCTGGCCTTGCGGGAACTATTCAAATTTAACGGAATCCCCCGCTACGTACTGGTAACTGCCGATGGAAAAATACAAGACGACAACTTTGCCAGTCATAACATGAAAAGCGAATTCCAGAAGTACTTTCCGGAAAAGTTCCCTATCGATTACTGGAAGTGAGATATGAAACATTTAACACCTGTCTACGCGTTCGTCGTATCATTATTATTTAGCACTACTTGTATGGCCCAAACCGGTTCTCAAAGTGCCTCAGCTGCATCTGCAAGAAAAGAAATTGTGGTGTCTGAGGGCTCGATTGTTATGATCGGCAGCCCACTTGGGGAGGTACCCAAGAAAGGTAAATTGCTTTCAGAGCAAGGAGATGAAATTCCGCTTCGGCGTTTTAACGATTCTATCGCCACGTCTAAATACCTGGCCCGGTGGGAGCGTAGTTCAGGTGGAGAAATTTATCGCCTTGTAAAAAAGGAAAAAACGCCCTTCAACTACATAGGGAAAACCCTGCCTGTTACTTCGCTAAAAACTTTCGATGGCGAAGACGTCAGCTTTCAAAAAAAGAAGAACAAGCTGACTTACATCAACTTCTGGACGACAACCTGCAAGCCCTGTATCGATGAATTTAAATTGATAGACTCGTTGCGCAGGCAAAACCCGAAAGTAGAGTTCCTGGGTATTGCCTATGAAGACAATGAGGTAGTAAGCCAGTTTGCCAAAAAGGGTCCTTTTCCATTTAAGCCCGTGCTGGATGGAAAGCAAGCCAATGATATGTTTGAAGTAGACAGCTACCCGATGCATATCATCATAGACCTGAACAATACGATTAGATATGTAGTGGCAGGCTTGCTCGACGACAAGAAGCTGCCTGAGCTGATCAGGCAGCTGAGGATGTGAGGTAGTTATGAGTAAGTATTTGATTCTTAGTGTCATTGTTTTAGGGTTGGTATCACCGCATGCAAGGTCACAAAGCAATATTCAAGGTGTCTTTAGGGTTAGTTCGGCTGAGCATTCTTCTTCAAAGCTTTTTAAGAGCTTTCCGCTGGTTACCCATTTGTCGGTTGAGTATTGGAATGATACCCCCAGAGTGGTGAAGGTGTACCGCCGAAGGCCAGGTGATAAGTTTGAAAGACTTGACGAGCAGTTCCATCTTGCCTTTGGTGGTGATATGTTTCTCTTTCAGAAAAAGTACGCTGGTTTTGAGTTTACAAATCCTAAAATGCTTCGGGAAAGATATGCGAATAAATCTAAGTGTTTTAGAGAAGGCCTTCCGTATAGACTTACTACAACCATACGGCGCGACTCAAGTACACATGTTTTCGAGTTCTATAAAGCCTCGGGGACACATCACATGAGCGGTCCAGTCCAGCCGCGCCCGGTTCTGAAAGACAACTTGACGAAACTGACCGCCGCGTTGCATCAGATATTACAGGATAATTCTATACAGCCATGCGATTCAAATCTTTTGATAACCGGCGTAGTTAAAAAGGATGGAAGCATCAGCGGCCTCCGTGTTGTTGAGGCCAACGAAACTAGCTGTATTAACAGAATTATTAAAATTCTTGAAGCCACGCGGTGGCGACCTAAAATCAGCAATGGTCGGTTAATGGAAAGCACGGTTAAAATTTTTGTACAATCTGGTATAGATCGGGCAGTCAAGATTTGGTATTTTTAAACATGTATTAGTAGTATCAAATGACTTCGTAGCCATCTGGATTAAACTCGCAGAACTTATGAAGAAAGCCTTACTTTAATTTATCTTTATTTGTGTTGCGGTTAATCTTCGAGCACATGCAGTATCCTGTCCACCAAGACCGGGCTTAATCAAAGGCATATCCACGCTTTGTCCACAAAAGGTACCCCGTTTTGCGAACAAAGCCCAGATTAGTCCCAGACCAGTCCCAGACCAGCTACCCTTGAGGATGGAGCAAACTAGCCGATAACTGTCGTATATGAGAGCCGACTTTAGTCGGAAGACGTTCTTGATTTTCCGTTTATTTAGGCGGTTGCGTATATTGGTAACTATTTAAAAACTAGATGCAAGGTTTCGTAATTACCCTTTTTATTCTGTTAATGTTTTTCATTTTGCATGAAACAGGCAAGTATGGCGAAGATACATGGCTCGGATATAGGGGTTCAATTTTGGTAGCACTACTTTTAACGCCCATTACTGCGTTAATAATAATTTGGTTAATAAAGCGTTGATAGCAATTAGCTATATAGAGCATACACGGCTGCAAATAGTATTGCGACAACTAAAACTCCGACCTGAATATTCAGATTCCAATATAGGCCGGAAAAAGTATCCGTTTTGCTGTACGCCTTATCAGACTCTTCCACAGACCCCCGAAAAAACGAATAGTACAGTCTGCGTGTCCCGTAGCCAAGTCCCTCTAACAGGACCTTAAAAATCAGCGTCATGATCAATTCTGCAATTACGCTAAAGAATGTACTCACCTTAATTACAAAGCTTTAGAAACACCCCTGTCGAATCTTCAGAACCTTTTCTCATCACAGAAAATGAAGATATTTTGTCACTCTCAACCAACAGAAAAACAGGGCTAACACCATCAGCCGAAATCCGGTACACATGCCCGTTAGGCTGACTCAGAATAGTACTTTCGTCCTCGGGAACTTCCGCTAAGGGCAAAACCACAGTTTTCTTCCCTGCAAGCTCCCCACGAAGAGCCTCCAACTGCAAATATGCCAACTGTTTCTGGTCCTTTTCATCCAACGCGCACAAGTGCTTTGCTGCTACATCGGCTATTGTGATTTCCTTGTTCTGCACATCTGCTAAAAAGGACTTTGCCAGCGTTTCAGACTCCTCAACAGCGTTAACTCCGCAACCGCTAAGAGCCATTAATAACAAGACAAATATCCTTTTCATGGATTGTGTATTATTTAATTCAATATACAATTATGTCTGCAAGAATTCACCACTTGCTACGATTAATTACTCACTTCATAAAGGGCAAGGTGCTACCTGGTGTCCACCAAATGGCAGACTAATGGCAGACTCGTTCGGGACTAATCCACAAAAGGTACCCGGTTTTGCGAAGAAGCCTTTGATTAAACTGCCATTAGTCTAGGATTAGGTACCTGCCAGGGGGCAGCATGCCCACTACTCGACGGGTTCCTCTTCCAACAAAAGCCTTGTCACATCTTCCGGATTGTCAAGAAAAGCCTTATAAAGCCGGTAAATGTCAGTATCCCTATACTGTACCTTTTCAAGGCCACTAGCCGTCAACTGATAAATATCCGCATCGGGATAGGCCAGCACAATAGGAGAGTGGGTGGCAATAATGAATTGCGATCGCTTATTCACCAGGTGATTCATGCGTGCCAGCAGCGCCATTTGCCGGGTTACAGACAGGGCAGACTCGGGTTCGTCCAAAATATACACACCATTTCCGCCAAACCGGTTCATAAATAAGGCCCAGAAAGATTCGCCGTGCGATTGCTCATGCAGTGATTTGTCGCCGTACCACTGGTGAATGCCATCGCCGATCCGGTCAATCTCCGAAGCTACGTTGTAAAAACTCTCTCCGCGCAGAAAAAAGCCATCTTTCGGCTGATGTGCGCCCTTAGTAAACTTCAGATAGTTATGCAGATCCGAGTGCGTTGCCTGCGTGCTGAAGTTGAAGTTTTTAGTGCCACCTTCTGCATTAAAGCCCAGCCCGACCGCAATAGCCTCAAGCAGGGTAGACTTGCCCATACCGTTATCGCCAATCAAGTAAGTAACTTTCGGATGCAGCCTTAACTCCTTAAAGTTTTCAATCACTGGAATATTGAAAGGGTATCCCTCTGGCAGGTCATCCTTTGCTGCCAGTCTTATCGTTTGAATATATCCATTAAAATCTGTCATACGGTAAATAAGCGCTCAATATTGGTGTACCTGTTATGCGTACAAGTTAACACAATTATTGCGGCCCTCACACCTACACTTTACTCAAAAGCTTCTGAAGTACCATTTCCCTGTAAGACTCACCCAACGGGATCTCTTCCCCGGCTATCTTCAAAACAGTATTCCTGATCTCCTGGATATGCTCATGATTGATAAGGTACGAACGGTGCGTTCTTGTAAATTCCCCGGCAGGAAGCAACTGCTCCACAGCTTTCATGCTCATATGGCAGAGGTGGCTCCCCGTCGTAGTTCGCAATAGGATGTAATCCTTAACCGCTTTCACATAAGTGAGGTTTTCATGATCAATCTTCAGCATTTTGCCTGATACCCGGAAATAAGTGTAACGTTTCTCAACCGGGATGTGGCCCTCACCAGTCATTAATACCTTGCGGATCGCTCTTAAGAATCGTTCATAGGTAACCGGTTTAAGCAGGTAATCTGCCGCGTCCAGTTCAAACGCGGCATGAGCATGTTCCGAGTACGCTGTAGTAAAAACTACCTTGGGCGGATGCTTCAGTGCCGACAAAAATTCAATCCCATTCATCCCGGGCATCTTTACGTCCAGGAACATCAACTGCACAGGTTCGCTATGCAGCAGGTCGAAAGCAGCCAGCGCCGTGGCGCAGCTCCCGGCCAAGCTAAGCTCCGGGCATTTGTCTATGTAAGTTTCCAGCAACTCCCTGGCAATCGGTTCATCGTCTACCACGATACAGGCAATCTTCATGCAAAAAGGCTTAAACTCGTAAAATAGGTATTTCCATCATTTTTTATGATTAACTCATGACGTTCCGGATAGAGCAATGCCAGCCTCTTTCGCAGATTAGACAGTCCAACACCCCCTTCTGCCGGCTTTGTATTCTGTGCCAGGCTGTTTTCCAGTTCAAGATGAATTTGACCGTCATACACGCATAAAAGTATTCTTACCTTTCCTTCGCTGCTTCCATCACCCAGGCCATGTTTAAAGGCATTCTCTACCAAAGGCAAAAGCAGTAAAGGCTCTATCTGGTAAAGGTCTATATCGCCCTGCGTCTCAAAACTGATGTCCGTTTCCTGCGCATACCTGATCCGTTCAATTTCTACGTAGTTGCTTATGAAGTCGACCTCCTGGCTTAGTGAAATCTGCTCGCCATCGGCCTTATAGATAATGTATCGCATCATCTCAGAAAGCCTGGAGATCATCGGTGCCGTGGCTGCCGACTGCTTCATGGCCATGCCGTAGATGTTATTAAGCGTGTTAAAAAAGAAATGCGGCTGTAGTTGGGCCCGCAGGTAAACCAGTTCCGAAAGAAGCTTACTGTGTTTTATCTGTTGTATCACTTCCTTTTGCTGTATAGACTTGATTACATACGCGCAGCCTACCATGATCAGGAAACTCGAGTTCATGGCATAAGCGAAATCAATATGGAAACCAATCAGCTTAAACCGGCTCCCAGAAAATTGCTGTTCTCTTACACCAAACCAGTCTGTCTGGCTGGCCAAAAAAGTGACAAGGTATTTATCGTACAGGCTCTTGATTGCCGAGAAAACGATGGCGCTCAGTCCGGCCATCACCCATCGCTCCATCATGATCAATCTTTTGAGCAGCAACCAATAGTACATGATGTAGAGCAGGAAGTTCATAAAGGCATGGTACAGCAGGGCCGGTACATTGGGGCCCGTTCTCAAAGATGCTGGGAACATATCATCCGACGAAGGCTGGGTGATCAAAACAGACCTTACTGAAACGGTGGTAGATCTGCCTGCAGATCGTGCCTACAGTTGGAAGGTATTGTCTAAATGGGGAAATCGCAGCAGCGAAAGCGACAGCCGTACGTTTCGCATCGCTGCTCCGTGGAGTGGCGATGTGACTAACTTCTTCCAACTGATTACTGATTAATTCGTCACTACTTGCTTAATTATAAAAAGCCTGACCCTGTTTTTTATATACATGCCGTCTGGCAGCTTTTCAACCACAGTAAAGGTGTAAAAAGCTGTCGAAATTTTGCTGATGCTTGTAAAGCCCATTCTCCAGTTCATTCCCTTACAGTTTAAAACTTATACCATTTATCAAACCTACAAGAACGGCTCTTGCCGGTGATTCTTGTCCGGGTTTGTACTGAACAAAGCCGTTGACCACCAAATCTCCGGCCTCGTTCATTGTGGTGTAGCGGTATAAATGTATTCCTTCAGATATATGGTCTACCACAAGCACCCTTTTATCTCCGATGCTTTCGATTTTTTGAGAGAAACCTTTGATCTGTTGTTCCATATCCTCGCTGGCAAGTTTTGTTTTTTCTAGAAGCTTAGGATCTCTCTCGATAATCGCTGAGTTTAGGAAAACTAGTATATCACCTGCCATGTAGATTTTACCAGGATTGTTTCCAACTAACCGAGTCAAACTCTCCGCTGCGGCATATCTTTCCTTGACGAGCGAACGAACGCTCGCTTCAGAAGCCTTCCGCATTTTCTCAGGTAGTTGTAAACTGGCACCGCCAGCTAAAGCTATCCCCTGCGCTGAAGCAGTCCAGCTTATAACGGCGAGGCCCACAATTAAGAGGAGATTTTTTATAAATAGGAGCGAAGTCACGAGTACAAGTTATAGAATATGTGCGACACTTCTAAAATATTGACTAAATTAAACCGGTTATGCAAAAGGTCTTGCTTTTTCTATTCTTAATCTTCTCCTGGGAGCTGGTATTTAGTCAGGTAAGCGAAAGGGTCGATCACCAGCAGGAAATTGTCATTGATACCATTAAACCAACCAAAAGACCTTTTGATGTACGGTTGCCCATTATCAAAGCTATGCGAACCACTGCATTGCTCGATTCGCTAATCAAAGCCCCTGAAGACAATGTTTTTCTTTTATCAGTCGCAGTCTCATTCAATGGTGTAGGATTGGTCGATACCGTTTATTTCTCCGAAAATATGCGTGCGAGGGTAAAGGCTGTTTTAAAACCGAGCGAGAGGATGAAAGCAAGCATAGCTAAAAACCTATCCGATGTAAAGAGTTATAAAAACGAGGTAATACTGTTCCCAATTCTATTTACCAACGCCCGTCATACCAAGATGGACAAAAATACTTTCGAAGCCGATTTTAAAAGCCTTTGGCCGGTACTTTCGGCCAGAGACCAAAACCGAAAGCTTACGCTATTAGAGCCGTATCACCAGTGGGTTAACGCGCATCATTAGTGAGGTTTGAATGAATTATTCTCATGGGCAATTTCATCTTTAAGTTCGAAGTCATCAATTAAAGCTTAAAAAACAATCATTCCGTCACTACTTGCTTAATTATAAAAAGCCTTACCTTGTTTTTTATATACATACCGTCCGGCAATTTTTCAACGATGGTGAGCGCATAAAAACTGTCGAAATTTTGCTGATGCTTGTAAAGCCCATTCTCCAGTTCCTTCCAGGATAAATATCTTCCCGTGGGCAAATCCTTCAATTTCACTTCCGGCTGCCGACGATCGATGGGATGATAAAACATCGGATACACATATTCATTCTTCGTTAAACATCTGCAGTGCACCGTGTAGTATCGTTGTCGATTTCCACCAGGAGGACCAGTCATGCCAATGGAAACAACCCTGTTGGCAGGGTTCACATTTATCGTGTCTACGAAATAATAGACCTCTTCCTCTTGGGCCTGAGCCTGAGCATATAAGCTGCTACAAGCGAGCAAAGAGAAGCCGAGAAGAGCAATAAGCGTTTTCATATCACAGATTTGATTGAATCAGGGTGAAATCAGGACTTCAAGTTAAGGAAAATATTCCCGTTGCTACTAAGAAATTGATGCATAACCGTAACGTTCAAAAGCTGTGAGGAGGGTTTACCTTACAGCTCAAGTCTTCTTATGATAGTCTGAAGAATTCGATCAGAAGTCCGCAAGTTTTTTCTTGTCAATAGACCAATTAGGGTATCAACGTCATTTATATGGTGGCACAGACATTGTTGCTATTTGATAAATTATGTTATTATAATTATATTTGTGTTCATTTAATCTTTGAGCTATGAAGAGCGTTTCTAAAAATCGGTCAACTAAAGATAAAGCCTCATCTGGGAGTTCTTTTGTTCAGATGATCGAAGATAAAAAACGCATTGTCGAAGCAATCAAAAAAGGCGAAGATGTGTCTAAATTAAAAGGTATAAAATTTGCCTTCCCAATATAGGCTTACCGTAGATGAATCCGGTTACCATTTTAGGACAGATTCTGGTATAAAATATACAGCCTTCTTTACTAATTACAGTCTTTATGATTCAGATGGAAACGAGCATATCGTTTATAGCTTTGGTTTTGAACGTGATGGAAGTTATGCCGCTAAAAAGTTTGAGTTCCGGTATGACTATAAAATAAAAAACACTATTATAAAACTCATAGGTGATTTCTTCGATAGGCACGGCGAAAATGCTTTACTATATTTTTGTTATCCGATGATGCTTATGCCCGGCATCGAAGTATTACGTTTGCTAGGTGGTGCCATGAGGCAGATTGTGATATTGAACATAAATGTGGCTCGGTTAATTATGAGGACAGGCCATTATACGGTGGGATTCTCGTAAAGAAAATGAACCCGCTAAAATCCCTTTTAATGGATTCTTTTGAGAAACACATGAAAGAGCAATTCGGTTATTGAAGCGAAATCAGGACATCAAGTTAAGGAAATATTCCCGCTGCTACTAAAAAAAATACCTACATTCGGCACGTTCAAAAGCTCTTTTATGAAAGCACTCTTCTGTAGCCTGCTCATATTAACCTGCCTTGCTGTGTCCACTACAACGGCTCAGGACAGAAGCAACCAAGACAACCCCGAGGCAACAATCTTCGGTTTGTTACCTAAAAAGCATAAATATGATGACGTTATGTCGAGGACGCGGACAAATTCCGCAGAAGAGCGGAAGAAACTGGCTGCTCTAGAATACAGTCTTTTCGAATATGAAAGCGATGAGCTGCTGGAACTTTATTTGATTCCAGGAGTAAAAATGAAATATCCTAGTCGGGATCAGTAACACTAATGCATAATCTTCTTATAATAAAAGAGGTAATACATCGGATTCATTAGGACAAGTTTTTTCTTACCAATCAATGGCTTTATATCCTCATACAGTCTCGACCAGGCCCAGTATATTCCGTTTGCTGTTACCTCCTGGTGTTCGCCATTCGCTATGAGTACATTGCCCAGAAACAAGGTGTTTTTGTTGGCTTTAAAATGAAGATTTTCCTTTTTTAAAGCCTCTTTTGCCCTATCCATTTGCATAAATTCCGCATCCCTCGGATGTATTGAATTGGAAAAAACAATGGTGTCAATTTTACCATGTTTATCTGTCCCAATCGCGTAGGAAAACATTATAACCGGCTTTATTACACTTTCGCGTTCCAGATAAGATCGGTCTTTAGGAATAATAATTTCGTGTAGCTTTTCCCATAACAAATTAGTTTGTGCTTGCGTTGAGAAGGTGCATAGGACGAGGACTGTTAGTAGATACAGTTTAGATTGGAGCGATTTCATAACTACAATTTAGCAAGAACAGACAAATAAATGTATTTTTAAAAAAATAATCTCCTATGACGACGCTCTGTTACAAAGTGCTCTTACTAGCTATTCTACCTTTAACGGCTCCATTTGCGTTTTGCCAGGGCGTGCAAAACAGTTCTCGAGCTGCCTCGCCTCACAACCAAAAAGTAGCGCGTAAGGGAGTTGTGGTAACAAGCAGAATGGAAATGCGTAACAAGGCTGGTCAGAGGATGGTTCGTACAGACTCTCTACTTGTAAGTAACAACTATATTTTAGAACCAATTAAATTATATACTTCAAATAGTGAAACAAGATTGGATCCGCGAACGGGAGCCACTACCCATCGAGAGATCTCATCTGGATCAAGGGTGAAGTGGTATTGTTTCACTGATCTGAAAGCGATGGTGGGATTGCTTTTTGACGTTGACCAGGCACCATCTTCTAAAACAATTGAGCCGTATCAAGTTCATGTGGACAAGCCGAAAAGAGGTACGGGCTTTATCATTGAACCCTATTTGCAGCAGGATGTTAAGCCTACCGATTATGTAAAGGAGAAAGACACGGTGATCAATGGCCAGCAGTGCTTTTTAGTAAAGCGAACCAAGGTGGTACAACATGAGTATAAAGGAAGGAAGCTGGATAAGGTTGTAAAATTCCGAATCGCCATAAATCCGAATCTTCCTTTCTATGCGCTGCCTTTTGTTAGTGAGAAAATTCCCCAGCACTTTGGTGGCGGTGCCGTCGTTTATATTGAAGGCGAAATGGAAAGTGGTGTTACCTCGACCCTTCATTACGCTTACTCCGATTTTACTGATGCAGATCAAAAATTGTACGCCTATTATCAGGGGTTGTATCAAACAAACATTGAGCTGCTTGATGGGCTTAAAGAGTAAAATACAGCATCAGTTTGCACGGGAATGATGTTCAATATGGCGACTTCTAGAATCATTTAACTTCTTACATCATCTCGCCAAGTTATGTAAATATGGTTATGTTACAAATTTGATCGGCACGTGGCTGGTTTAGATTTATTAATTTTATTTTAGACAGCGATACCGTCATTAACCCAGACCATGCCAAGTCAAATACTCTACTATCCTTATATAAATCTGCCAAGGACGGATTGGACGTTGCGTACATTACTATATTACGACAATGTCGGTTCCATTGTTCCGCAGGATTATTCCTTCAATCCTGAATGCAATTATGAACCTTTTATGCTTGAGCTTGTGCGCGAAAATCTGGTAACACCGATTAATCCGTTTGATGTTTTGGGAAATTCTTTCGATTTAGTAAAGCCCTTTTTGCTATATATCAATGATAATCAGCAAAAGATAAAAAGACCACAAATAAAGTTCGCGGGACAAGAAAGGAAATACAAGATGGTCAGAATTCATAGCAATAAATTTGACGAACAAATCTTCTACGTCTTGACGGACATGGGATTAGCAGATAGGATTGATCATCAGTGGTATAACGTTGAAAGTAATATTGGGAATTATCTGATGAAATATCTTGCTTCAGTTATAAGTGAAAAGACTAATAGATTGCCAACTACTGATTTTGTGAAGCCGAAGTTGTGGCGTAGAGAAAGTCGTAATCAAAAAGAAAAAAGAGAAACTATTCTGGACGAATTGATACCGTTTCCAAAGGATATTAATCTGAAACAATTACTGAAATTCAAGGAAAGGCATTCTGATCTTTTAAGGACGTTTAGAAATGAGGTAGAAGAAATTACGCTTGACGCTAATATTCTTGCCGGAAGTCCGCTGTTCGACGTAAAACTCGATAAATTGAAAGATAGCAAAAAGCAGCTCTCAGCCATGATGAATGAAAGTCGGTTTGGTGATATCATTTTTGGATCGGTTTGTGGTCTAATAGCCGCCGTACAGGCGCTACCTGTTGCGGGAACTGTTGGTGCATTGATTACGGCAGCTCCAGCATTTATGCACGCTGTTCATTCGGTGCTCCAAATTGAAAGGCCGGAGAATATAGGCAACCAAAATGGAATGAAGTACCTTGCTCTAATGGACAAAAGGATAAAAGGGTAGAGAGATTAATACAAAGTATATAAGGTTTATAATAACTTCTATAATCTGATAGCTACCTTTTGCGTTTACTCGGTATGGCAGACGTACATTCAAAAGAAACCCGTTCATATAACATGAGCAAAATCCGCGGTAAGAATACCAAACCGGAAATGCTGGTTCGTAAGTTTCTTCATGCTCAGGGTTTTCGTTACAGGCTGCATGTTAAAGACCTTCCAGGTAAGCCGGATATTGTTTTGCCCAAATATAAAACCGTTATTTTCGTACATGGATGTTTCTGGCATGGACATGAAGGATGTAGATACTATGTTGTCCCTAAAACAAGGACAGAATGGTGGCAAGCTAAAATTAATGGTAATATTAACAAAGACCTCTCAGTAAAGGCGTTGTTAATCAATGCAGGATGGAGCGTCATCGAGGTGTGGGAGTGTGATTTAAAAAAACAATCATTTTCAAATCGGATCAATGAATTGGCGAATGCAATTCGTCAAATCGTCAAGAACTAATAATTGTATCACTGGGTTTACTAATATTATTAGTAAATTGCGACTGTAAACTAGCATGTGGAAAGATTTAGCTAGGTGGATTACTAGTTATTTTGTTAGTTTGTTAACATAAGGTATATACCGAGCATGGAAGAAACTGTTTATAAAACGAAGAACTCTAAAAAAGTAAAAATAATACTGCCGGAAGATCAAGAACTAGCGCTTTTAAGTCATTTTCACTCGACTGGGCAGAGGATTTATCGCGATGCACTTAAGGTAGTTGATAAGTTACAAAATCAACTTCAAGAACCAACAGTTGAATATTTGTATAACTTAGTTCAAAAAAAATTGTTCGGTGAGTGTGATGTTCCATTTCCAGGCCCCGCATATGGCAAAGAGTTATTCACATTTATAGATCTGTTTGCAGGAATAGGTGGTTTCCGTATGGCACTCCAAAACTTAGGGGGGAGATGCGTTTTTACCTCAGAATGGGACAAATTTTCTAAGCAGACTTATTTTGCCAATTACGGGGACTACCCATTTGGAGACATTACAAAAGAGGCCATAAAGAATCTTATACCCGAAAAATTCGATGTAATTTGTGGAGGATTTCCGTGCCAGCCATTTTCTATTGCCGGTGTCTCTAAGAAAATCAGCTTAGGCCGAAGTCATGGTTTTGCAGATGAAAAGCAGGGAAACTTGTTCTTCCACGTCGCCGATATTATTGATAAACATCGCCCAAAAGCTTTTTTTCTTGAAAATGTCAAAAATTTGATTTCACATGACAAGAAGAAAACTTTTCAAGTAATCAGAGATACTTTTGAAGCTCTGGATTATTCCCTCGATTTCAAAATTATTGATGGTAGTCACTTTGTTCCGCAACATCGGGAACGTATTATCATGGTTGGGTTTGACCGTAAACAGTTCGGCCGGGAAGTTAAGTTTGATTTCTGTAATGTCATTTTGCCTGAAGATAAACAAACATTTAGAACGATTCTTGAGCCCAATGCCGCTCCGAAATATACTCTTAGTGACAAATTATGGAATTACCTTCAGGAGTATGCTGCTAAGCACAAAGCAAAAGGAAATGGTTTTGGATTTGGTATGACTAACTTGGAAGGTGTGTCCCGGACGATAAGTGCTAGATATTACAAAGATGGTGCTGAAATCCTTATTCCTCAAGAAGGAAAGAATCCAAGAAGATTAACACCACGAGAAGCCGCAGCGCTACAGGGGTATCCCATATTTCCTATAAATACTAATGATGAGCTACGGTCCCTCCAGATTCCAGTATCTGATAACCAAGCTTATCGCCAGTTTGGCAATTCGGTAGTAGTGCCGTTAATTCAATTAGTAGGTGAAGAGCTCGTGCAAACTTTACGCCGCATGGGGGGGCTTGAAGAAGGCCACAAAGTTGCTTGATAATTATGATGCGGTCTGCTGGCTTTTTTGTTCAGCCCTTATCCTTAACTCCCTTGACACATCCTGCCTAAAAGTCTCAATTACTTTCTTGTCGCGGTCACGCAGAATTTGATTTTCTTTCTCTGCCATGACATTCAAAAGTTCGCTAAAACTGCTTTCAGCCTGGTCTCCATTTTTTTGCACCTCATTGCAATAAGGATGAAGCTTATTTAGTACTGCATATGTCCTGCCTGATGCATATGCTGGTTCCCAGATACTGCCATCACTGACATTTCCATATGTTATTTCACTCTCCGCTAAATGACTTACTTTAGCCTGCCGGAGATCATAACCGGCAGCGCTGACATACTTCTTTTGTGTGGTTCCGGAAAAGCGGAGCACAAATTCAATAAGCTTGATAAAGATCCCGTTAAATGCATCTGCAAAACCCATCCGGTATATTTTCAGCTCGTCAGCAATTACATTTGAAAACATATCCCAGTTGCTTAGCGCCATAAACTGCAAAAGTTCCGGAAATATCTCCTGCAATTTTTGCCTAACGGGGGTTGGTAAGTAAAGCCTTTTGTATTTTCTACCCTCATGGCAGATGGCTTCCACAAGTGCTGCAGGATCTGCGTGATAATTCTCGAGCAGAAAAAGTTCTGAAAAACCGGCCAGCATTTCTCCTGTTGCTGCCTGGTCAAAATATTGGGTAAATTGTTCCAGTAGGGAAACCTTGTGGCCGATATTTTCTTTTGTTGGCTGAACGGAAAAAGATATCCTCCAGTCCGTGCCCTCTGTCTGCCCGATCCAGGCAAACAGATAGGCAGCCCCGATGTGATTCAGATAAGTACTTAATAATGTTCCCCGCTTGTCAAAAATGTTATAAATAAGATCGACAGGCATGGGAATATTCTTTTTCCAGAAGATCAGTTCCTCCTGACGCGTATCCGGCAGTTCCTCCAGCAGATACTTTTTGAATTCATATTTATCGAGAGCATATTCAGCCATTGCCTTTGATCATTTCTTTAATTTCCAGTACAGTATACGGAGGATTTTTCAAATGTGCAACTGCATGACAATTAGGACACAGTGGGACCATGTCCCGTATTGGATCAGGCTTGGTCATTCCTGTTGCTGCAACAGGGTTCAGATGATGAATATGTATAAAATTGTTTTTCACTCCCCGATAAGTTTCACGCATATTCAGTCCACAGGCCTTACAATCGTAACCATGGAAGGCAAGGCATAAAGAACGGTTGAACCTGCTTCTTTCAACTGTTGTAGTGACTCCTTCAGCTGAGTTGCCTTCTTCTTCACCGATGGTTTGATAAGGAAACAGAAAGAACAGCAGGAAAAGGAGAATGTCTGTAAAGATCAGCATTTCCTTTTCATCATCACCTGCCATATATTCGAATGCGAGCCACCACTGATCCTGCTGAACAGAGGCAGTGTCAAAAATGTCCTCACTGGTCTGTCTGAATATGCGGCCACTGAAAGCAGGATATTTCATCGCTAAATCAGCAAGGAAAGATTTATCCCCGGAGATCTGGCCGGCAGCATGGTCGGCCAGCTGCCGGGCGTAGTCCTCGAATCCGAAGACCGCCCGAAAATAGCGCTGTTCTTTAATTATTTCTACCCGGTATCCTTTCCCGGATTCAATTGTGGTATCCCGGATCAGCAATATACCACTGACATAAGAAATATTCAGCTCTGACGGCAGTTGCTGTAAGAGCACAGACTGCAGGTTTTCAACAACATTCATTAATCTTCATCCTCTGTATCGTTATCATTTTCCGAAGCATCAATTTCCGGCAACTCCTCTGCCAGGGTTCTCAGCGATCTGGATACACTGATACGCATTTCCTCAAGGTTCCGCTTGACAGAGTCGCTGTATACACATAGTTCTGCTTCTGCAAGACTCCATAGCAGGGAGTCCATAGCGAGTATCAGCGCGGAGTTATCCTGGTTAGCGAGGTAGAAGCGTTTATAAAATTCATGAGCTTCATTAATAAATACGGCATGTTTGTTTCCTTCTATGAGTCCCGGCGCCCATAATACCCCATCTTGCAGATTGGCACTAGTCTGTACTACACGGGTCGGACTGTCGTTGAACTGCAGCCTGACATTAGATACCCCGAACTGGTTGGTAATCTGAGCTGTTCCAGCCTGTCGATCTGTTGAGCCGATCTGAGACTGTGCTGTAGCTTCTGCGTGGTGTTTGTTTATAGCATTACTTGATTTTTCATGCTGTTGCCCAAGTTTGTCAAAGCCGGAAGTATTCGCATCGCGTGAACCTTCTCGGTAGCGTTTCTGCGCTTCACGACGTGGGGGGGTAATAATTTTGTCTAGGAGATCCTGAATAGTTTTCGGAAAATCGATCCGTGATTTTTTAATATCAATCTGGAAAACGTCGTCCAGTTTGTGATCGAATGAAAGTTCTACCCTTATCAGGTTCAGGTGGGGATCTTTTACGAGCAATTTGTTTGGCCAGCCGCCCGAGTAAATCATCCGGTCCTCCCGAAAAATATGGAAACCCTGGTTGTCAAGGCTATATCTGGTTTTGTCAATCTCCTCAGATGTCAGAGCATGCCGGTTAGGTAATATATAGACATTAACATGAAAGGTTCCTATAGTTTCCGTTTGTCCGTTTTTCTCCAGTGTGTATTCCACTGGTTCCTGTTTATGTATCTGAAGGCGGCCGGTGCCGCCCTCATTCAGCCAGCGGCAAAAGGGATCCCATGGTTCGACTATCTTGTCATTAATTTTTATGGTGAGCGCAGGGAAACCATTGTCTTTTTCCAAAAAATTATAGAAAACACCGGAAAGATGCTTGTCAAGGTCTTTGCAAATACTTTCGATGCGCTTGCGCATAGTGCCGGTTGTATGTGTTCGCATTAGTCTGTCAACATTTTCCCACACAACAACTGATCCGGAGCCACCTGCTGTAATTTCATCTAGGAATTCAATCGCCTCAGCATAGTCCTCCTTGTCCGGATCAAGCAACAGCCATTTATCGGTTTGGCTGATGACATCCAGATCCCATTGCTTTATGCTGAGTACACTGTCTTTCCTTGAAATAACGGTGAGCTTTCGACAGAATGACGTAGAGGCTGTTTTAAGACCCATTCCAAATTTTCCCAGTGATTTTGGATCAGGGCGCTTTGGTGAGCCATAAACCATGGCGTTGGTCAGTTCTGTCTCATTCATTCCATTTCCATTATCGGCAATCATCAGTACGGGGTGCTGCCCCATCACAAGGTCAAGTTTTATACTGACCTGGTCTGCATCCGCGGCTACGGAGTTATCAACGATATCCGCTACCGAAGTGGTAAAAACGTATCCTGTATCACGTAATCCTTCAACCAATCTGGCGGCTGAGGGTGGATATTGAGTTTGATTTTGTTCTAATTCAGACATAATTATATTAGTTTAAAGGTGATAATTTTAGTGCATTAAGATATACTTCCATATTTTCTGTCTCACTCACTGTAATCACTTCTCCTGAGAGCGCTGTTTTGTTACGTAGTCTTTCGTCTATGACCTCTTCTATAGTATCCGCATAGTATAAATAATAAATATTAACGGCTTTTTTCTGACCGTTGCGATAGGCTCTGGCCGAGGCCTGCTCTTCCAGCGCCGGATTCCACTGCCGCGTGTAATGGATCACATGACTGGCAGCGGTGATGTTAAGTCCCATACCTGCTGTTTTGGGGTTAAGCACCATAATGCCAAATCCTTCTGTGGCAGAGAACCGATCTATGTTTTCCTGACGTATAGCTGTTTCAACACGTCCGTCGATTGTCAATATTTCCACAGGCCACAGAGCAGACAGCACACGTTGAAGCGTATCGATCATGCCTAGGAATTCTGTAAATATGAGTACCTTTTCTTCCTTCACCGAAATCTCATGGAGCAGCTCCAGCATTCGGCTGAACTTGAAGCTTGCTGCCTGCAGATCATTTGCACTGGCCATTGCAAGTGCATCAGGCTGGCTAAGAAGTGGATGAGTTGTAAACATTCGCAATTCAGTGATCATTTTTAGAATCTGTGAACCGCCGGATTCTGTGGTAGCGGCAGCAAGTATCTCATTGCGCTTCGACTCGTATATTGAAGCTTCAGTATTGTGCATAACCAGTGTCTGGTGAATATCTATTCTTTCCGGCAGGTTATCCAGCACATCTTCTTTTTTCCTGCGGAGCATAATGAAAGATACGTCATCTTTTAGTTTGGCGAGGCCTGCATTGCCCAGATCAAATTGGTTCCTCCCTCCATAACGGCTTTTGAAATCGTTTCTGGAACCAAGATACCCTGGCTGTACATAATCTGCCAGCGACCAGAGGTCCATCAGCGAGTTTTCAACCGGGGTGCCTGTCATTGCGATTCTGACACCTGAAGAAAGTGCTTTTAGTGCCGTACGTCGTTCCGCGTCAGGATTTTTAATCAGACTGGCCTCATCGAGTATGGTGAGCCCCCATGTGATCTTATTAAACAGATAAAGATCATTGATAATCATGGAGTAGGAGGTTATAATGATCTGTTGCTTTCTCAAAACATCCGGAGATCCCGTACGCTGACTCCCATGATGTATATAAGGTAGAAGTTTGGGAGCAAAAAAATTAAACTCGCGCCGCCAGTTCTCCAATAGCGTGCCAGGTACAACGATCAGTATATTTTCAAGCAGCGAACGTTCAATGACATTTGCAATCAATGCTATAATCTGAGCAGTCTTACCAAGTCCCATGTCGTCAGCCAGTATGCCGCCTATCCGGTTTACACAACAGTACGTCAGCCAGCTTACGCCGTCACACTGATAGGGGTATAGTTCTTTTACAAACAGGCTCGTATTAGCGGTGTATGACCCCGAAACAAAGATTCGGGTAAAGTCTGCAGCCTGCTGATCAAATGTAAGCAGCTTGTAATCATCTCTTTTTGAAAACAGATCCAGTGCTTTGTGCAGAGAAAGAGTCATTTCCACAGAAATATCTCCAATAAGCCACTTGCCAAATGAAATAGCTTCCTGATCAACCGGATAACATTTATTGTCAGCCACAAGGTAACCTGTCCTGAAAATCAGTTGAAGTGCTTTGTAATCCAGTTCTGCGTTTGTTCCTGTGAGCCTGACGCGCACACTGGCATAGTTTTCATCCATTCGGATAGAGAATGTGAGCTCTTTCAGAAACCGCTGAAGCCTTACCTTGAGTGCCTCTTCGCTGATTTCCTTTACCGACATAGAAATACTCTCCGGCACCCGGTTCTCCGTGATCAAAGGGTATATTTCATCCAATATCAAAATACGGAGTCCGTCAGTATTATCGGAAAGCAAAACTTCACCGGCTTCCTCGTCAAGTAAAAATACAGGAAATGCAAGCATCTCTCCGTCATCACCGAAAATAGGGTTTTGTGCTCTGATAGCTTTTTTTCGGATTGCCCTGATCTTTTTATTCCCTTTTTCAACGATCTTATCGGGATCTTTTCCCGCAGCCCGCAATATTTCACGGGCTTCTTCGACGTCCTCTCTGATGAGTTCCGAAAAAGCTTCCAGCAACTGGTCTATTTTTTCTTTATGACTTTTTTTCTCACTCATGATAATTCACTTTTGATAACTGATCGATCACTTTTTCAGCTAGCCTGCGCAATCGTTTCTGTGCCGCTTGGACTTCCGGCTTGCTGATAGCATATTCTTCGGCGATATCTTTTGGTTTAAGCCCGTCTTTCAGCGCCTTGTAAACCAAGCAAAGCGTCGGATCACCGCGCATGGCTGCTGCTATCTCCTGGTCCAGTTGTTTACTGTACATTTCTTCTTCCTGCGTATTTTCTACAGTATGATAGTGGTTAGCGATGCCATCTGTACTGGTTTCACTTGCGCCTGCTGATTTCAATTCATTAATAATAACGCTGTTGGCAACGCTTTGCAGGTGGTTGAAGAGGTCCGGCTCTTTTTGATAATCCCAGGCACGCTTACCGCTATAGATCTTCTCAATAGCGGACAATGCGATGTCTTCTGCCTCCAGTCCTTTCGGCAGTCTGTAACGTTTCCATTTGCAATACTGTATGACATAAGCGGTCAGTCTGATGATAACATTATCCCAGTCCTGCGCATCCAGAATTTTCAGCAAGCTTTCATTCATATTTTCTGATCCACCTTTTTATCATATAGCTGCCGAAAATTTCTTTTTTGCCGCCACATCATCTTTTTTATTTTTTTCAAACCGCGGCAAAAAAAAGCATCTCGTCAGCTATATCTTTTGAAGCACTAGGAGATATAGGGGGCAACAGGTGAAATTACATAAAATCCTGTACCGGCGAAATGTTGATAGTTCAAAACAACAAAGAATTATGGAAAAAGAAAGATTACATTTTTGTATCGGGCGTTTTGACCAGTATTACGACTCGGTAAATTCCAAAAGCAATGTACAGCTGGCGCTGGGCGTTTTTGTAACCGGAGGTCTAATCTCACTATATCCTTGGATGCAGCAGAAAGTCGATTGTACCTTGTATGTGCATTTGCTGCTGGGGACTGAAATTCTGATCGGTCTGACTGCGGTGCTGTTAACACTGATGGCTACAACACCCTATCTGGCCTCACGTGGGAATTCCCTCCATTACTTTGGCAGCATTGCTAAAATGAGTGGCAGAAAATTCGCAGGTCAGTCACAGCGTATGACCGCTACTGAAGAAATAGAAGACCTGCGCACACAGGTATCAGCACTTGCCAAAGGCCTCAGAGCCAAATTTATTAAACTCAGGGTCGTAAGCTGGCTTATAATAGCACAATTCATACTTGCGATCCCTTTCATCGTCATCGTGTACATTAATTTAAAAAAATAATATATGGATCTTTACAAAAGTTACGTCGACAATATCCGTTCGGCGATTGGCAATGACCGTAGGAACGGTCCTGCAAATCTCAGTCTTTCCGATACATCCGGCTTCAGCAATGACATCCGGAAAGCGGAACTTCGTACCCGACTGCTGAATGAAACACGGCAGAGTAAGCCTTTAATCAGTCTGCAAAACATAGTTGACCAACTCGGCCTGCATCCGGATTTTAACCAGCAACTTGGTCTGCATCCGGATTTTGCCCATCTGAAAAACACAGGCAATATTGAAAAGCATTATATTCAGTCGATGTTTATTGACATCAAGCGGTCTACCAGTCTATTCAAGCGTTACGAGCCGGAAACGGTACTCGTGATCACCAATACTATCCAGCGTGCGGCGATTCATACCTGCATTATTTTTGGCGGCTATATTCAGCGATTGCACGGCGATGGCATGTTCGTTTACTTTGGCGGGAAGAACCAAGACAGAAAAGATGCAGCGAAACGTTGTCTTACCGCTGCCAGTATGTTCTCTTATTTCGTGAAAAATGATCTTAAAAATTTGTTTACCGAGCAAGGTATTGAGGCCATATTTACCCGCATCGGTATTGATCACGGAGACGACAAAGATGTAGTCTGGGCTATGGCCGGAATGGAGGAGATCAGCGAGGTAACAACATGCAGCCTGCATACAAGCCTGGCGGCAAAAATGCAGGTTCATGCAGAGAGCAATGGTATCGTGGTCGGCGACAATATAAAAGTACTTTTCCCATCACAATTCTACTCTACGGTAGCCAGACGTACTGGATTGGATAAGGACAGATATATTTTTACAATACCTGAAGAAGGATTTTATTATACGCAATACGATTTTGACTGGATGAGTTATCTTAAAAGCCTTGATTACATTGCCACAAACCCTCTTTATGGTACAATCAGCCTTAAGAAGCGGACCAGTGAACATTTAATGAAATCTACAGCAGGTCTTTATGCCGTTGCTGCCAAAAGCCAGCCCTATTCAGGCTTATGAATCTGGCACGGACAATAAAGGAAGATATCGGTCGCATGAAGGAGCGTTTCCCTAAATTAATATTGCTTAACTATGATGGTAAACCTCCTTCATTTGAAGGTATTCTGGATGTATGTGATGAAAGGGGGGAGTGGTACGGCTCTTTTGATGTTCGCCTTATTGCCTCCGACAAATATCCTCACGGAATTCCGCGTATGTTCGAAACTGGTGGTCTTATTGAGCGTATTCCAGACCGCCATGTCAACAGCGACGGCAGTAGCTGTGTAGCTATGGAGCATGTACTACTGTATCGTGCTGTAAGAGGACTTTCAATGAATGCTTATTTGCAGGAATTTGCCTGGCCATATTTTGCAAATCAGCTTTATTTTAAACAAAACGGTTATTACACCCCTGGCGAATATGCGCATGGTTTTAAAGGGGTAGAACAATTTTATAACGAGTCACTTGGTACGGCGGATCCTGTTGTTGCGATAAAATTAATTATAGATATTCTTAACCAAAGATTACCGTCGAGGAATGACCAATGCGTTTGCGGTAGTCTCAAGAAATATAAAAATTGCCACATGAAAGCGGTAAACTACCTTCAGGCTGTGGGGAATGATAGGTTAATGGATGATCTTGCTGGTTTTAAACATTCGTTGGAAGACCACAAACAGGCCCGGCTCGGTCACTAAGGGTATTTGCCCGAGATCTCAATAGATTGAGTGATACTATAATTATTAGTATAAAGATGCAAAAACTAATAATATTAGCATATATTTGCCTCACCTTAATATTTGTGCTTATGAAAGAGATTACGCTGTTCAAGAGAGGGGCTTCTACTACCCTCATTCCAATGTTTGCCGAAAAGGTGCATGCAGGTTTTGAAAGTCCAGCCGCTGACTATGAGGAGGCGCGGATTGATTTAAACGATTATGTTTCCCGTTATCCGGAAGCCACGTTCTTTGCTAAGGTCGAAGGGGATTGCATGATTGGATCAGGTATATTCCCTGATGATCTTCTTGTGGTAGACCGCTCCTTAAACGCGCAATCTGGAGATGTGGTAGTAGGTACATTAAACGGAGAGTTTGTACTTCGTTCTTTCTTCAAAAGAGGCTGCCAGGTATTCCTGATGCCGGATAATAAATATTATAAACCGATCGAGCTCACCGAACATACTAAGTTTGAAATTTGGGGCGTGGTACCATACACAATTTATAACCAAAGAAGAAGAAACGGTGCTCGCGTTAATAGATTCGAGCAACTTTTACGTTAGTACGGAGCCGTGTATCAGCGTGACCGACTTTAAATAGAAAAGCGAGGAGCGGCGAGGAGTTTCTCAGAAAAAACGGGGAATAGCCATGCCGGCTAGACCCTGTTATCTAAATTAACGCTCTCGATATATAGTACGCCAAGGTTGAAATTTTAGTATTGAGCTGCAGTGTGAAAAGATATTCAAGTATTTTTTGGGGAAATTCTGCGGTTGGTACGTGCTACCCTTTGCGTGGAAATTATAATAATCCTCCTGACCCGGTGAAAGGATCGATGATGTTTGATATGGTGGGCGACCAATTACAAGTCTAACATTATCTATATGTCTCTCTCTGACTTTTAGTAATCGTTCCATCAGGTAACCTGATTTCTGTTGTCTCCCTGGACAAGAGCCGGGTGCTTTGGTTTGAACTGAAGACGATTGTTAATAATGTCGCCAACAACAGAGACGCTCCGGCAATAATTGCCGGAGCGTAATACTTATGAAACGTTGATCGATCTGCCATTTGTTCACTTACCTATTAAACGCTGAATAATTCTTTTACAAAGATATTCTATTGGTTTTTTTGTTAGCCGCAGCGTGTTTACTAACCCTATCCGGTAAAAATAGGATAAAGCAGTGGAGTAAAAATATTAGATCATAGATTCATGTGAACGCCCAACTTACAGCATTTTACAGTGAGGTTTAACAATTAATTGTCAAGTAACTGATGAAGCGAACTAATAATATCCTTTAGCTTGAAGCTCCTAAGCATCTATCACGAGAGCGAAAATAAACAACTTTTGAGTATGATTTAAGAGTCTAACTCTTCTGAAATCCTTTCCTCAACCTCTTTCCCTATCACGTCGAAAATAATCTTCGGGTCAAGTTCACAGGCTTTGGCTAACATGTATATATGCTTTACGTAGAATTTTTCGGGATGGTCGAGCTTGTCGAGGTAACTATTATATTGAATACCAAGAAACTTTGCAATGTTGGTCGGCGATTGCTCTTTGAGAAAAGACATTTTCTTGATGTTGCCTGCCATGAAGAGAGAGCGTATTGTTATCCATTCCCTGGTAAGTTTCTTCTCGCCTTTATTCTTGCTACCGACTGCCATTGACTGAAAGGTCGGGAATCATAGATAGATCATAGTTAAAAATTTATTATTGATAAATTATTACTTATATATAATAAACAATTATATTTGATAAGCTATTAGGTATTAAAGAGTCTTGCGGTTACAGAATCTGACGCCGTTACGCAAGACAGCAGATAATACCCATATCTATGCGTAGATGCATATATTTGCATCGAAATAGATGTGGGACTGCTGTAAATCCATGTAACGTAAGGCGTCAGAAACTTTATCTGTGACCATGGTATGCAGTTCCACATTTATATATGGGACATACCAGGGCTCGTATTGACTATACGAGATATGAAAAAACTAACTGTCCAATTCAACCTAACCTCCGGCTTAAGCCGTCATGCATCCTTGTATGCAAAAAAGCCTAAAAATCCGAGCTAGGGCTTATTCACGTTCCCTGAAGTGGATCATCAATAAACAACTGATTAATTCATAATTTCTCTCTTACCAAATACACTGTATGACCAGATCTGAAGAACCAACAGATTACCTGTTAATTAGAGCTCAATCAAGTAGTGATTTTGACCCCGCTCAATTTGCAATCGTGTACCTAAGCGAACACTACAGGCAAGTACTCCGAAAACGCTTAATGGACGCAAGCAGCCTTAAAGACGATGTTCAGCTTGCGAGTATCAATTATTGGGACGACTATGCTGTGTTTTATACCAACTCTCGCAAGATCGGGTCTTTTTTACTGCTTGTAGACGAGGACTGGGCTTTCGTAAACGTTGCAGATGGCGACTTGAAAAGCTTAAGAAAGCCACACAACATTATGCTGGACGGACAACTGATTGTTAGCAAAACTGGTTTTGCTCAATATCACGCAAATACTAAGCATGACCACGAAACTTACTGGACCGAATATTTTTCAATAAAGGAGGCGCTGACCTTATAAATAGCTGATCATTACCATCCTATGTTAATTATTAATTACATTCGCCTCATCATCAAACCACCAGACTAAAGACTTTTAGGACAGGCGGCACATACTTTTGAGGGGAAGTATGTAGCCGCCTTGTTCTTTTTTATCCCACCTATCAACTAACAATTCATTTAAAATACTGAACATGAAAAAAACGATACTAAGTATTGTAGTGGCCGCGCTTTGTCTTTTTTTGAGCGTAAAAGGCCAGGATGCTGCGATAGAACTTAAGCCTATACGTATAGGCGAAGTGATACCTCCGGCTATCTGGAACGCTCCCTTCAAGACGGTAGGAGCGAAGGGTATCGGCTCAACGTTGAAGCTCAGTGATTATGCCGATAAGCTGATCATTCTTGACTTCTGGGCTACCTACTGTAAGCCATGTATTGCCTCACTCGACTATCTGTATTCCATACGAGACCAGTTTAAAGATAGGGTGGTAGTGATACCGGTGCAGGTATACAACAATGCCGATGGGGCAATCCCTTTTATGAAAAAAAAGGGCTGGACTTGGAGGTCCATCACCGCAGATACGACACTAAACAAAGTTATGCTCGCCCATTACCTAACGGGTTTCGGCAGTGCGTGGATAAAGGAAGGGAGGCTCCTGGCGGTTCCTTCCAAAAGATATCTCCATGCCGACACCATTTCCAAGATACTTAAGGGAAGCCCTGTTGCTTTTGAGAACAGAACGGCTTATCGTAAAACTAACCAAACAAACTAAGTATGTATAAACTTTTACTCATTTTAACTTTGCTGGCAGGCTGGCAATCCGGTACTGCACAGGAGAAAGGTAAACAGCAGAAATCAAAGTCTGCTATTGGAGACACCATTGGTAAGGATACGGTCATCCTTAAAGAAGTTGTCATTAATACAGGTTATTACCAGTTGCCAAAAGAGCGGGCTACTGGGTCTTTTGACCATATCAATAATGAACTTATCAGCAGGAGTACAGGCACAAACATCATTTCAAGGCTGGAGGGCATTACCAGCAGTTTAAGTTTCGACCGTCGTAAAAGCACCGGGGAAACGACAAACGCGCCAGCGCTTCGCGTGCGCGGCCTTTCTACCATAAATTCCAGCGAAGCGCCGCTTATTATCGTTGATAATTTTCCGTATGAAGGAGATATCAACAACATTAATCCTAATGATGTTGAGAGTGTTACAGTGCTAAAGGACGCTGCGGCCGCTTCCATTTGGGGTGCCAGGGCAGGCAACGGGGTTATCGTAATTACAACTAAGCAGGGCCGCTACAATCAGAAGACTCGGGTTACTTTCAACACCAATTTTACGGTTGGTGATAGGCCGGATCTTTTTTACAATCAGAAATGGTTGCCCTCTACCACAGTTATGTCCATTGAGAAGGAGCTTTTTGACAGGAACACTTATGCTCCGCAGAACGAAACTGCGCTGCCGGCTTACGTGGAACTGTTGATCAGAAAAAAGAACGGCACGATCAGCGAGGCTGATTTTCATAGTGCTGAGATGGCTTTTCAACAGCATGATGTAAGGAGGGATGCGCTTAACAATTTATATCAACATAGTATAAATCAACAGTATGCGCTGAACGTTTCGGGTGGTGCCGATGCTTACCGTTATACGCTTTCAGCGGGTGTCGACAGAAATCGGTCGTACACCATCGGCAATGGGGGAAACCGTTTAAACCTGAATCTTCAAAACGCTTTTAAACCGCTCGCTAATCTTGAGTTGACGGGAGGACTATGGTATACCAGGCAAAACGCAGAGAACAATGGACTAACGCTAAACTGGCTAGATCCAGAAACAGGTATATCTGTGTCGCCTTATACCATGCTTCAGGATCAGGATGGCAATGCCAGAGCTATTCCATTCCAGCTACGGCAAACCTACACCGAGGCTGCGGTATCTAATGGCTTGCTCGATTGGTCGTATCGTCCTCTCGATGAGGTCAGGATGAGTGACCGTTCATCTGGCGCTACCGAGCTTCGTATGAATGCTGGCGTTAAGTTGAACTTTCTACGCTACTTTACGGGAAATTTAACATATCAGCATATTCAAAGGGATTTTAACTCGGAAAGTCTTTATTCTAAGGATACCTATTATGTTCGGAACCTGGTAAATACCTACACGCAGGCGGATGGCACACGTATCATACCCAATGGAGGCATATTACAATCGGGCGGTAACAATGATGAGTTAACGCACTCAGGTAGGCTTCAGTTGAGTTATCAGCAGGATTTGGGCGACACGCATCAACTTACAGCACTCGCTGGTACGGAAGTAAGGCAGCAGGTGGCCAACTATTATCCTGGGAAAACGATCTACAATTATAATCCTGATCTGATGACGGGTACGAGCGCATTCAACTATACTACCGGATATCTGCTCCGTCCTTCTGGCGGCGGGAGTATCCCTGCCCCGCCTGCTGAAAGTGACAGGATTACAGATAGATACCTTTCTTACTTTTCGAACGCTGCTTATACTTACCGGCAGAGGTATACGCTATCAGGAAGCATGCGCTGGGATGGGTCAAACCTCTTTGGCGTAAAAACGAATCAGAAAGGTGTACCGTTATGGTCGGTTGGCGCCAGTTGGGACGTTAGTAAAGAGCGATTTTATAGCTCTGACCTGTTGCCGTACCTGAGAATGCGTGCCACCTATGGCAGCAGTGGTAACGTGAATAAGTCGGTCACTGCATATCCCGTAATCGGGTACCAGACAGATGCGGTAACGCGTTTGCCCCTCGCCCAAATCAGAAGTGCAGGAAATCCTTCGCTGAGATGGGAGATGGTAAAAATGCTCAACCTAGCAGCTGATCTTGCCACAAAAAACAACAGGATTCAGGCGAGTTTCGAGTACTACATAAAAAGAGGGAGCGATCTCATCGGCGAAAAGGTTATGGCGCCATCAACAGGGGTGGTAACGGGCGTTGTACCGTTGATTGTAAACAGGGTAAACTATGCAAACCTACGTACGCATGGCTTAGATGTACAGCTCGCTACGAAAAATCTGACAGGTGTATTTAGATGGGAATCCACCGTGCTCTTCAGCTTTGTGAAAAACAAAATCACCAATTATACCTTCGATGATGCACTTACGTCAAGTTTTTACTTCGGCTCGCCCGCCATACTGAAAAACGGGTTGTCGCGCGATGTGATTTACTGGATGCCGTGGAGCGGACTTGATTCACAAACTGGTAATCCGCGTGTGTATATTGACGGCGTCGCGAGCACAGACTACAAGGCTTATATTGACGGATTTAAGCCGGAGAATCTGCTCACTGGCCTGGAAATGCCTCCGGTTTTCGGTTCGCTTCGAAATACATTTAGCTATCAGCGATTCAGTTTGAGTACTGTAGTGTCGTTCAAGACCGGATATGTATTTAGACGTCAGTCTATAACACCAGGACAGGAGTATCTTTCCAGCGCGAATTATCATATGGACTACTTTAAAAGGTGGACTCAGGCTGGTGATGAGTTAAGAACTGATGTTCCGGTTGCCGGCCCGAGCAACACTTATCTTGCGCAGACTTATACGCGCTCGGCGGCACTCATTACAAAGGGTGATCATATCCGCCTTCAGGACGTCAATTTTAGTTATCAGCTTAAAAATCTCAGAGTATTTGCTTATGCAAGAGACCTTGGTATTCTATGGAGGGCTAACAAGCAAGGCTTAGACCCTGACTATCCAAATTCAAATTACCCAACGCCAGCAAGTTTCTCCTTTGGGGTTCAGGCAGGTTTTTAATAACGTAACATTATGAAAGCAAACAAGTATCTAATACTCATTATATTTTCAAGCGGATCATTCCTGAGCTGTAAAAAGGATTTTCTGGAAAAGAAGCAGCAGCAAAGTCTCGTGATTCCGGCCAGCCTGTCCGACTTCCAGAGTTTACTGGACAACCGCGATGCAATGACCAATAACTCATGCCACGAACTGGGCATAATAGGTGCGGATGAATACAGTGTTTCGGATGCGGTATGGAATCTTTTAAGTGCTCCGTATCAGAAATATGGTTACATCTGGGCTAAAGATGTTTATGAAGGTGCCCAACTAGATGAATGGAATATGGCATATTGGCGGATTTTGCATGCAAATACGGCATTGGATGGAGTGAAGCAAATTAAGCCAGCCGAGGCGGAAAGACAGTTATGGAATAATGTGAAGGGAAGTGGATTGTTCTTCCGGGCTTATAATTTTTATCAGTTGGCGCAGCAATTCTGCAAGCCTTATTCTGCGACGGCCTCTACTGATCCTGGACTACCGCTCCGTTTGGAGGCGGACATCGATCTTCTTTCGCGACGCTCAACGGTAGCAGAAACCTACAATCAGATCATAGAAGATTTGCTTACCGCCGCGCCGCTTTTGCCGGATCTTCCATTGGTTAAGTTCCGCCCGTCTAAGGCTTCTGCCTATGCGCTACTCGCAAAGGTGTACCTGCTTATGGCGAATTACGAGAAAGCCAACGAATATGCTGGTCTGTCTTTGGCGATCAAATCTGATCTTATGGACTTTAAAACGCTGACCTTATCTGCCAGATATCCCTTCCCATCCGATTATGAGTTGAATAAGGAAGTTATTCTGGCTGTGGGTATATCCAATATAGCCATCACCGGAACGGCGAGGATGAATGTGGTGCCCGATATTTTAAACAACTATACAACGGGCGACCTGCGCAGACAAGCTTACTTTTTCAACAACACCGACGGAAGGGTACTATTTAAAGGATCCTATAAGGGCAGCGCAGCGTTTTATACCGGTCTGGCGACCGACGAGGTCTTTCTTATTAGGGCTGAGAGCTACGCAAGAATGGGCGACAAGGAAAATGCGCTTAAAGATTTGAATACTTTAAGAAAGGCTAGGTTCACAGTAGCTGCTTATCAGGACTTGGCGGCCTCAGATGCTAACGAAGCTTTGAGAATGGTGATAGAGGAACGGAGACGGGAACTTATTTTCAGAGGGATCCGCTGGGAGGATCTTCGCAGGCTTAACGCTGAATCTGCCTTTTCCAGAGTTATCAGGCGTACGGTAGCTGGTACTACCTATGAACTGTTGCCCGGAGATAACAAGTACGTTTGGCCTTTGCCCGATAACGAAGTCACATTAAGTAAGATTGAACAGAACCCAAGATAAAAAAGGGGGCTCGCACCAGAGCCCCTTTTTATGATGCAACGAATATTAAAGTTCTGGACTTCTTGCTTCGTTAGTAATGCTTTCGTAAGTCGAGTTAACGTCCGCAACTGTTTCAGGAACTGATGTAGCAAGATTGGTGAAATCAAGATAGATCATGCATCTGCTGCCTTCATTGTCTTGTTGTGCGCAGCCTTCATCATCAGTAAGCGGCGGAGCGGTTGGCTCATATGATCCTATAGCAAGGTTGCTGGCCAGATCTGGATCAACCTGATCGTCGATAACGCTTAAATGGTACCAGCCATCGGTGGGCGGATCAAGTTTTGCAGAAGTAAAAGCACTCTGTGCAGTCATCACTACTCCGGCTACAAGTAAAATGATCAGTGAGCCGATGTTGAATTTTTTTAATAAAGTTTTCATGATTTAAGTTATTTAATGTTTGATTGTTCAGGCATCCCTGGAGCTTTATGCCCTCGCGTTTAGTTCTGATTGTTGTGGGTGCAGGTAAGCTCTTTTCCTGCTGCTTACTTAGTTGATGAAAACGTCCTCCTTTCCTTTAGATTTGATGGTTATTTGGACACTTAACTGGTCGAGGTAAAGGGCTATGCCCGCAAGCGCAACAAAGCCGAGGTTGAAAACCAGGTGCGTGGCATAGCTCATGTTTTTGAGTATACCGCCGCAACTGCACGGTATGCGGCCAAAGGCTCCGCTCATGGTAATGGCGATGTACAGGCTAAAGGCGCTCAGCAGCATAAGTGAACACCATAATGCTTTTCTACGCAAGGGCTTGCAGGTTAGTGCGAGGGCTATGATAAGTTCAGCAACGGGCACAAGCCAGGTGAGTATCCGCGCTATCGCGGCAGGGAATACCTGGTTCATCATCTCCTGTTTGCTCTTTTCATAATTGAGCAGCTTACTCAGCGAGGCGTACAGGAAAAGAAGTGACAGCGCAAGGGTAATGAGCTGGATCAGGGTTTCTTTGTTGGTAATGGCTTTCATCGCTTGTTCGTTTTGAATACACCAAAGCTAGTCTGGTTATAAACAGCTGGTTATGCACGTATGCACAGTTTTGATGTGCAGGGTTACCCTAATTCTGTGTCTGAAACTTAGCCCCTCAGCTTCTGCAACTGATTAATGTAACCGCGCAAACTGAGGCCTACATGCATGGCTTGAACCTGCTGGCTGCTGCAGGCAACGAAGGTTGGGTGTTTGCGCCGGAACTCAGCAACGCGAATTAGTGGTGGTTTGCTAAGCAGGTCGTGCTGCTCGCGCAGGTATTGCTCATTTTCTACAACCACCAGCGAGAAGGCGCGCTCTATGCCTTTGTCTGACTTGATGAGGTTGAGCAGGTGGGGGTAGGATATGGACAAAACTTCTCCGCCTTCCAGGCTCTGGATATAGTCGGTACGAGGCCGCCCGTGAAGCAGCGCTGGCCCGGAAAACGCAAATTGCCTTTTAAGCCAGATGCGTGTGCCGTGCTGGCTGCGGTTCGTGTGGTTATAGGTAAAGCTATTTAGGAGCGTATGGATGGAAAAGAACATCCGCCCCTCTTCGGCTGCTCCGGGCCCTTCCAGCTCCTGCAGCTTTACCGTGTTTTGTACCCGCACTATTTCAACCAGTTTATTGATCAGCTCGTCCGTAGTGGCAAGGTAGGGCCGAAGCAGCGGTATGATATACTGCTCGAGCAATTTCCGTTTATGGTCAGCTGGTTGATGCATGGTAGTTTGGTTGTCGGCTTCAAAACTGCAACAAGAAAATTAATTGGTATGTGGCTCAAATTGACAATATGAACAAAATTTAGTTTTGCATTTGTCTGTTTTTTGCACATTAATTACAGGAAATATCGCGGCTATGGTGAGTGTAACCTCTCCTGATTAATTTTCGCTGGATAATCATCTCTGGGTATGGACGATATCGAACGAACGCTTAACGATCTGGACAAGAAGTTTCCGGTAACACCGGAATTCCGTGCCAAGCTGGGGCCGCTGCTTAAATTGCAAACCGGCAAGGCAGATCATGTTTTCTTGAGTGCCGGCGATGAGGCAAGGGACGCCTGGAAGCTGCTGGAGGGTATTGTGGCTGTATTTAAACCAGACAGGAAGGGCAGGCTGGTGGTGGTCAAGCTGTATTTGCCGGGCGATATATTTACCGACCTGTTGAGCTTCTTTGAAAAGAAGCCCATAAGCGGCACGTATAGGAGTTTAACACGTTTTAGGGCGCGGCGGCTGGAGCGTGATGATTTTGAAGGCCTCAAGGATTTTCCGGAAACGATGCGTTTGGCCGAGTCGATTATGATGGAGGAAGGAGCGCAGGAGTCGGCCCGTGCGGAACTGCTTGCCTTGAAGGGTCCGGAGCGGGCAGAGGCTTTTCTGGATATGTATCCTGATATCAATATTCCGGATGCTTATGCAGCGTCATTTCTGCGGATTACGGAAGCGCAGTACAGGGCATGGCGCAATCGCCGCGCTGCAGGCGAGCCCAGGGTGAAGGAAGAACTGGACAGGCTGCGTGACTTTGTGATGCAAAACTTTCGCCTGCCTGTGGTAGACGATAAGGCCAGCGTGGCCGATCTGTTCTGCGTTTCTCCTCGCACGCTGGATCGGATGTCGTTCCGCATTTTCGACAAGCCTTTCGGTCAGCAGATCATCTTCATGCGTATGCTTTACGGTCTTAAAGCGCTCCTGCTGGAAGACAAGAACGTAGCTCAGGCAGCGGCCAGCGTAGGCTACGATGATGCTCGCGCCTTCAGCAAGCGCTTTAAGAAGGAGTACCGCATCACGCCGAGGGAGATTGCTGGTATTTATGTTAAGCGATTTACAAACAGGTAATTAATGAGTACTGCCGATAACGTGCGAATTCGCTGATGCGAACGATTAACATTGCGTGGAAGGAGTTTGGGGCAGGGCTAGTATCTAAAAATTTTCTATATTAGTTTTAAATCCCTTAGCATGAATGCTCTCAGGTTCCCCTTAATAATCGTTTTTGTATTGGCTGCCTGTGGCAAGTCGTTTTCTCAGATGGGGAATACTCCAGACATTTGGTATAGGGTATCAGAAAAGTCTGGCTTTGATATTAAAATCAGCGCTGATAAATCAAAGCTACTAGCAATTACCCCTGGAACTGTGCCGGGAAAGGCCAGGGTCCAAAAGTTTTTGCTGCTTCCTTCTAAGTCAGAAGGTTTACTTCAGGTGGATTTGATGGCCAATTCTAAGCTCGGGCAGGGAGATACATGTACGTTTTACGTGGTTGTTTATAGAGGGGGGCGACCTTATTTGTACTATTCAAGGGATTTTACGTTAGGTTCCCAATGGTCAGAACGGCTGCAATTCTCAAGATATCATCGGATTCCGAAGGAGGCCGATTCTATGGTTGCGGGCTTTGCGCTGTCTGGTAAGGTGGCGCTGCCAGGTGTGCGTTTAAACGTGGACTTAGTGCAGGGGGTGCGATTTGAACAGTACAGGCAAAGTAAGAATCGGTTTGCCGGCGATAAAAAAAATGTTGAACGATTGGCTGCGGTTGCTAAGATTTGGGGATTGCTTAAATACTTTACGCCAGATCACTTGCCGGATAACTATGACTGGGATGAGGCGCTGATGTCGGCACTGGCTGATAATTTCAGCTCTTTTGATAAGGATATTAGCGTTGACGATGTCATTAAAAAGCTTCTGGTTCCGTACAAGTCCTTTAAGGCCAAAAACAAGGAGGCATTGCCAGTTAATCTTCAAAACAGGGTGGAACAGTTGCCGATAAGTGAAAAACAGAAGGCAAAGTTACGGGCTATTCTTGCCAATAGCCAGAAAGGTAAATCGAAATATTTTACGGCGCCGTCGTCTGAATACCCTGCGCCGATTTTCCATGATAAAAACATAGATCAGAATCAGATTCCTGATGCACGAAGCAGAATCTTGCTCTTATTTAGATACTGGAATATTATTGAGTATTTTTATCCATATAAAAATCAGGTTACACACGATTGGGAGGCTGTTTTAACAAAATTAATTGGTCCTTTTATTGAAGGCGACACAGAAAATGCTTATACCAAAAATCTTCTATTGCTAAATGCGAGCATAGGGGATGGGCATACTGCCGTACCTCTCAATGTACTTGATATGGGCCAGACGCTTTACAGTGGCTTGTTTACTATCTTGCCTTTCACGTATCGAATAGACGGTAACCGTTTGTATATAAATCACATTGACGCCTCGTTTAAAGGGCTTACCGGACTGGAGGGAGGCGACGAGTTATTAAGTGTGAATCATATCCGGGTAGATTCGCTGGTTGGAGAGTTCAGGGACTATATCAGTCACCCCTCTCCGGCTATGAAAGATATATATCTTCAGGATAGTCGCTGGATGAACTTATTTCCGCTTATGCCAGATACGCTAGATATTAAGTACCGCCGCTCGGGGAAAATAGGGGAGATAAAGGTGCCGTGGCCACGGACGACGATACAAAGCGGGTTAAGGTATCTTTTACCGGATCGGCAAAGCGGGGCGCCAGCCAGAAAGCCTGTTTTGAGTTTTATCGATAAGCATAAACTGCTTTTGATCGACCCGTACACCTGGAACGATGCCTTGGCTGATTCTACTTCGCAATTATTAGAAAAATCCTCGGCACTGGCTATCGATCTTCGTACTTATCCTGACTGGAAGTTTGTGAATTTTTGTGAGGCGTTGATTAGAGACAGTGTTCCGCTGATCAGGTTCAGGGTGTCAACCGAAATACCTGGAATCTTTGCATCCAGTCTGAAAGTTTCTATAAAGGACGGAAAAGCTTATGAAAAGGATATTTATATATTAATATCAGAAAAGACAAGAAGTAGGTCTGAATTTTTAGCGAAGATACTGAAGAGTGGTGCCTCCAATGCCATTCTTATCGGTCGTCGATCGGCGGGAGCAGATGGTGACGTAGCATCGATACCTATTATAGGAAGAGTACCGCTCAGCTTGCGTTTTAGCGGTGTTGGGGCTGAATATCCAAATAAGGTGTTAACCCATCAGGTGGGGATAGTGCCGGACGTTGTGGTTGATCGACAGAACCTTATGGGGTCTGACGAGATTATGAATGAGGTATTTAAAATTGTTTCTCCCTGAGGTGACCGTTTGCCCTCCACAAAATGCTATAAGCTTTCGATCTCTTCAAATCTCAAGCCGGTACTTTTGGCGATGTAGGTAATATCCAAACCATCCTCCTTTAGGATACGGGCAATAGCTTTTGCCTTTTCGATTTCGCCCTGTATCCGACCTTGAGCTAAGCCCCTCTCTATGCCCCTTTCCATGCCTTTTTTCATCCCTTGTTCAATTCCTTCCGCTATGCCCTGCTCCAGGCCAACTTTTTTAGAGTATTCTAATGCCCCGTAAGTATCCCATTTATTTTTTAAACTCTGGTCGTACATATATTTTTCCTCCTTGTTTAAATTCGCATATCTCGCGAGCTCGAAGAGTTGCTCAAATTCTGGTTCAGGCATGCTTTCAGGCCGGGTAGGAAATTCCGTCATATGTTTAAGTGCAAAAAGCCACTTATCCATTTTAGAAGTCAACTCCTGTTCGCTCTTAACAAAGTTACGCATTTCGATATAGGTAAAACCCAGTTTTTTATAAAATATTTCCCCATTAGCCTTGTTCGTCAGGCAGATATGATGGATGTATTGTTCTTCGCAGTTGTCCTGCAATTCAAAATTCTCTAATATAGCAACCAGGTAAACGTCTTTAAGATCATATTGCCAGTGGTGCCTTTTCCCTTTAGGGGCTTGTTCGGCGATCAGTTTCGAGGCGTAAAATATGGACCGCTCTTTAAAAAAGGACTGTTTTGCACGTTGTATCTCTATCAGGAACGTGTTGCCGAACTGGTCTGTACATACCACGTCCAGCACAATTCCGCCTTCATTCTCAATTTCTCCCAGATACTCGTTTTTACTGTACTCAATGGTTTCGATTGTCCGCCTGCCCTCAAGGACTTCATTCAGAAAGGCTTTAAGTATGCCTTTGCTGGCTTCCGAACCAAAGATTCTTTTAAATGAAAAGTCCGTAAAAGGGCTGATGTAAGTGGATTTTGTGTTCTGCGTCTGAATCATATTTGAAATGTTAGAAGCAAACGTAATCAACTGATTCAATAAGTTGGTAACTTATAAATGATTATTATTCAGTGCTTTATGTCAATAGTTTGAGTGATATTTCAATGTTTTGAGTAATTGTTGTTAAATTGAGTTATGATGGCATCGTATTTTTTACGATACATCTGTAAGCAGCGGTTTAGGGAAACGGTGCACTTTTCCGGGATAGTTGCACACCCGAAGCGCAGTTGCGCAAATTACCCAAGATTATCTGTTATAAATTCCTGCTAATTTCCAGTAAATTGCATCGTGAGAATGCGCGAGTCAGATTATGCTAAATATACCGATGGCAAATTAGCAGCCCTTTTGCAACAGGGCGATGCGTATGCCTACACGGAGATATTTGAGCGGTACAAAGTCTTGCTGTACAAGCATGCTTACCGTTTGCTGGGCGATGAGGACGAGGCCAGCGACATTATTTCTGATCTTTTTCTCGCTTTGTGGCAGAAAAAAGGGGCGCTGAACCTAAAGGTGTCTCTGTCGTCTTACCTGTACGGCGCGGTAAGGAACCGGGTGTTCGATCTGATGACGCACCAGAAGGTTATTGCACGCTATCTGGATTCTATAGGCGATTTTGTGAAGCAGGGCCGCTATGAAACCGACGAGAGCATCAGGGCCAAGGAACTGGCTGCCATCATTGAACGGGAGATTGCTTCGTTGCCCCCGAAAATGCGAGAGGTCTTTGAACTAAGCAGGAGCGGTGAACTTTCTTACAGGGAGATCAGTGAGATGCTGAATATCTCTGAGGGAACGGTTAAACAGCAGGTGCACAATGCTTTAAAAATCCTTCGGCCAAAAATTAATTCTTTTTTGGTTTTCTTTCTATAACCCAGCCCTGGCTTGGCCGTCATAATAGTATAAAGGATAATAGGCCTTTGCACTATGGACCAACAAGAAATCAAATCCTTACTGGAAAAATACCGGAGCGGCACCTGTTCTGAACAGGAAAAGGCGATCCTGGAGAGCTGGTATAATCAGCAGGCAGCCCAACGGCCTTTAAACCTGACTGAAGAACGGCTTGAGCTGAACCTGAAGGAGGTGAGCAACAGACTGCCGTTGAAATATCCTGCTCGTCAAAAGCGGTTATGGCCGCGTATTGCTGCTGCAGCGTCTATCGTCGCTATTTTAGGAGCCTCACTCATGTATTACCAGGTGAGACAATCCGGGCAGCAACTTAATTTGACGGCTGAGCAGGATATTGCTCCGGGGGGCAACAAGGCTTACCTGACGCTGGCAGACGGCAGAAAAATCTCACTGACAGAAGCGGCCAACGGTCAGATCGCCGGTCAGGCCGGCATAACCATTACCAAGACGGCCGACGGGCAATTGGTGTATTCTGTCGCAGGTAATGCGCGTGGCGCTGCTGCTGCGGGCTACAATACCATCGAAACGCCGAAGGGCGGGCAGTATCGGGTACAACTCCCTGATGGCACGGAGGTTTGGCTCAACGCCCAATCTTCACTGCGCTATCCGGCTTCTTTTGAGGCGCTGAACGAACGCCGTGTTGAACTTTCGGGTGAGGGATACTTTGAGGTAGCTAAAGATAGGGCGCATCCTTTTATCGTGAAAAGCGGTGATCAGGAGGTAAAAGTATTGGGTACACATTTTAATATCAGCAATTATGCGGACGAGCCGGCCGTGAAAACAACCTTACTGGAAGGATCGGTGCAGTTGAACGGTAAGACGGTATTAAAGCCGGGCCAGCAGGCAAGCATTCCGGCCTCGGGTGAGATCAGCATCAGCCGGGTAGACATGGAGGAGGCGATAGCCTGGAAGAATGGCAAATTCATCTTTGCGGACGAAAATATTCAGAGCATTATGCGCAAGTTGTCGCGCTGGTACAACGTAGAGGTGCACTATGAGGGTGCGCCGCCAACGGAAACCTTTACGGCTTCTATTGGCCGTTTTGACCGTATCAGTAAAATACTCGATAAATTATCGTACACCAATAATGTTCACTTTAAACTAGAAGGGAGGAGGGTTACGGTTATGAAATAGTGCTACTATTACGCGCCGGAGCCTTTATAAAAGTAAAGCGAGAGTGCTTCGACCTACTCCCGCTTCTGTATGGCATCCGGCTGAACTCATTTTTTCGAATAGACATCAACTTTAAACCAAACATTCAAAATTAATGAAATTTAACGGAAATTATCTGGGCGGCAGGCCATTGGCCCTGCCCAGGCAAATACTACGGGTTATGAAACTTACCATGCTGCTGATGAGCGTTTGCCTTTTACAAGTGAGTGCCATAACCAAGGCCCAGGTTTACTTGTCTGCCAAAGGCGCGTCCCTTGAAAAAGTGCTTAAATCGGTAAGCAGGCAAAGCGGTTATGATTTTGTTTACACCACGGCCGACCTAAAGGATCTGAAAACCGGCACCATCAACCTGAAGAACGCTTCGATAGAGGCGGCGCTGAAGGCTTGCTTTAACGGGCAGCCGCTGGAGTATGAAATTGCAGACAAAACAGTGATGATCAAGCTGAAGGAAAGGTCGCTTGTAGACAGGCTGATGGGTTTTTTTCAGGCGATAGACGTGAGCGGAACGGTAGCCGACGAACAGGGCAAGCCCCTGGCGGGCGCCACAGTAAAGGTAAAGGGCAGCAGCCAAACAACCACCACGGATGAACAGGGTACATTCCGTCTCAGGCAGGTCGATCCGGAAGCGACCATCGTCATCAGCTTTATTGGCTATCAGTCGCTGGAATTGAGCGCCTCTGAAGTGAAGGGGACTATCACGATGCGTGCGGTCAACAATGCTTTAAACGAGGTTACGGTAACTTCAGGTTATCAGAGCTTATTAAAGGAACGGGCACCGGGTGCTTATGATCAGATAGGACAGGAGGTGCTCGCCAACCGACCGGTGTCAAATCCTTCTACGGCTTTGCAGGGTTTGGTAGCAGGGATGCAAAGTAAGGAAAACGCCGACGGCTCGGTATCTTTTCTCATCAGGGGAAGCAGTTCCATTTACGGTGAAAGGGCGCCGCTGATTGTGGTAGATGGATTTCCGGTGTCCGGGAACGATTTTTCTACGATCAACCCCAATGATATTGAATCGGTGACGGTATTGAAAGATGCTGCTGCGGCTTCCATCTGGGGTGCCCGAGCGGCAAATGGTGTGATCGTGATTGTCACCAAAAAAGGCAATGCTGGTCAAACAGGGCTGAACGTCACCGCAAGTGCATTTACCCGCATCTCAGAACGTACGGATCTGAACCAATTAATTCCTCTGGCCACCTCAGCCGAGCAGATTGCCCTGGAGCGCAGGGCTTTCGAAAACAGGTGGGTGTTCCGGGAAACGTCCGGCTCGTTTCCCGACGACCTGATGAAACCCCTTACGCTTGGGCAGGAATTTCTCTATTCGAACAAGAGCGGCGCAATAAGCACAGCGGCGATGAACGCTGGTTTGGATAGTTTAAGCAGGATCAGTAACCATGGCCAGATCAGCGACCTGCTGTTGCGCCGGGCGGTGCTTAGCCAATACAACGTAAATTTTTCAATGGTCGGCGATAAGTCAAAGTCTTATGCTTCGCTCTTGTTTGAAGATAATAAGACCCGTTACCAGGGTTCCGACTATAATCGTTATGGCCTGGATTTCAGCAACGAATATAGGTTGGCGAAGTTCCTGACCTTCAATGTTGGAATGTATCTACAGTATAAGGACCAGAATAACAGTGGAGCAACCCCCACTGAACTGAGAAGTTTGTCGCCCTACGAAACACTATTGAACCCGGATGGGAGTTATTCCGTGAATTTAAATACGTACAACAGGGCGGTTTTATCGCAGTTGCCTTTAAGCGACTTCCCGTATAGCGATTTTAGTTACAACTTGTTGCGTGAGGTCCGCGGCCGCAAGTTTCGCACCGAGGATTACAATGCCAGGATTCAGGCAGGTTTTAACGTCCGGATCATTCCGGGTTTGAGCCTTGATTCTAAAATACAATATGAGCGCGGCAAAAGGGAGATTGACATCTATAACAGTGAGGAAACTTTCTATGCCAGGAACATCGTCAACCAAAACGTGGAATACTTTTCAGACACAGAAACAGTGGGCAGGCAATTCGTGCCTAAAGGCGGTATTGGCCGGGACACCGTGCTCAATTCTGCGAGCTATGTGTTTCGCAACCAACTCAGCTTTGTAAAAGATTTTGGTGGTAAACATAGTATCAATGCGATTGTGGGTACGGAAATTTCGCAGTATCGCATAAATACCAGGATGAACCCATGGTTGTACGGCTATTATCCGGATAAATTGCAGACTACGGTGCCGCCTTATGGCTATGGCAGTTCGGTAGAGCAACTGGTGGGCATCGATGGCTGGGAGACAGAACTGCAAGGTGGCTCTCCGGTGCTTGATTACGAAATGGACCGGTTCGTTTCGTACTACAGCAATGCTGCATATACGTACGACCGCAAGTATACGATTTCGGGTAGTATCCGAACCGATGCTTCCAATTATATCACGCGAACCCCATCCCTGCGTTGGGCGCCGCTTTGGTCGGTAGGCGGTTTGTGGAATATCAAGGAGGAGCGTTTCGCGGAGAACATTGGCTGGCTTGATCGCCTGAACCTGCGTCTAACCCATGGCCGTAATGGTAACGTGGAGAAAACTACGTCGACCAATACCTTACTAACCGTATCCACATCTCCGAGCCCTATTACTGGTACCATCACTGCGTTCATTTTGGATAATGGTAACCCTACGCTGCGATGGGAGAAAACTACCACTACCAATATTGGCATAGATCACGTGTTGTTCGACGGTAAACTTTACGGTAAAATTGACCTTTACAATAAAAAAGGTAAAGACATCACCGGCTTTATAGCGCTGGCTGCTGCCACGGGTACAACCAGCCAGAAATTTAATAATGCGGGCATAACCAACCGGGGTATTGAAGTAGAACTGGGTACGCAGGTAAAACTGCCGGGTATTCCTGTTACCTATCAGACATCGCTGAATTATGCCTACAACAAGAACGAGGTAAATAATCTGTATTATCCTTCACTCACTGCTGCACAAATGCTCGACATCCCGAATGCCGTAGTAGAGGGGCAGCCAATAAACCCGGTTTACTCGTTTACTTACGCAGGCACGATCGGCGGTGTGCCGCATGTTTCCGGTGTAAATGGTCAGCCGAGCACATTCAACAACGTGGCACTTCTAAATGGTTTGGGCGCGCAGTTCCTCAATTATGAGGGCACAGCCATTCCACCGCACACCGCTGGCTGGTACAGTACCTTTGGTTATAAGAATTTAAGCCTGTCCGTTTTGTTCATCGGCACGTTCGGCGGTGTTTACCGCAACCAAACCTACAACTACAACTTTGCTTATGTAGGCTCCAGGAAAACCATTGCCAACAGGTACATTTCAGATGTTTTCGCGGGTCGTACCGACATCCCTCCATTTCCAAACGCCAATGAGAGCAATTTGTATCTGTGGGACCGCTATCTCCCTTATCTGAGTGGTCTGGTAGAAAGCTCATCGTACATAGAATGTAAAGAGGTGATGCTGAACTATAGTCTTCCAGCCTCCATAGCAGCCAGGGCAGGACTGCGCAATGTTAAAGTGTTTGCACAAATGAGGGATTTGGGATTGGTATGGGCGGCCAACAAGAACAACTTCAATCCGGATTGGCTGCCGGGTACCGACCGTCCGCTGGGCACATGCACTTTTGGGATCAACTTAGTCTTTTAAACTTAATGCTACGACAATGAAAAAATTTAACACAATCATATGGGTTTTGGGAATGGTTTTGCTGACTTCATGCAAAAAGTACCTGGACGAGCCGAATAAGATTCAGACCGATATTAAAACGGTGGAGCAACTGCAGGCTTTACTGGATAACGTTGAGGGTGAAGGCGACTATTTTCTCTCTGTTGCGATGGGGTATGAGGGCCATAACGCTACGGCAGTGTATTCCACGGATGATACGGAGATATCGACCGACTTATATAAGAACAATCCAAATTCGGTGCTGTTGGCCAACCTCTACTACTACGTATTTGCTGTTGACAATATCGCTGGCGCCTCTTCCGACCCGCTTTGGAACACGGAATTTAAAAAGATCTTTCATGCCAATGTGGTTCTTGCTAATGCCGACCAGGTTACGGGCGACGAGGCTGCCAAACGCCGGGTAAAGGCAGATGCTTATTTTACCAGGGCGTATAGTTACTGGACGCTGGTGAACTATTACTGCTTGCCTTACTCGGCGGCAAACCTGCAGTCGAAAGGACTGCCGCTTAAAAAAACGCCCGATTATGCAGAGTCTCTGAGGCGTGCTTCGTTGGAGGAAACCTATAAATTTATATTGGACGATGTAATGCTTGCACAGTCGCTGGTAGGCTACAATGACGTGCAGTCTGCCTTAAGGTGGCGCATAAGCAAGACGGGCATCGATGCTTTTCTGAGCAGGTATTATTTGTTTACGGGCAACTACGATAAGGCTGCTGAGCATGCGAACAATGCGCTGACTTCGCAATCTGCTAAACTTGTCGATTTTAATACGATCCCTCCGGGCAATCCTGCAACTTATTCCAACCCTGCGGCGGTGTTAAGGTATTCGGAATTGAACGACTACGGGCCAACGAGATACTTCGGCTGGGATGAGTTCTTCTATGCCCGTTTTACTACGGCCACCTCGCAATGGTATATTCCGAGTACAAGCTTGCTGGCGCTGTATGACCGTAACGAGGACTTGCGTTATCAATTGCTGATGATCGAAAACGGAGGTAGACGAGCCAATGTTATCACCCCTGCACAGTACCGGTACGTGTATTTTGGAGACGGGAGTTATTTGCCTTCGGGGCCGACTGTAGCGGAGGTTTTGCTGAACAAAGCGGAGGCGTTGGTTCGCAGTGGCGATTTTGCAAGCGGTTTAACTGCCGCGAATACACTGCGTGCCAAAAGGCTGAAGAACTATACGGCGCTTGCGGCCGGCAACGCCGCCGATGCGCTCACACAGGTATTGCGGGAACGCCGCCGTGAACTGCCTTTCAGCTTCCGCTGGTTTGATATCCGCCGCTTTAGCGTAAATGAAACTCCGGGCGACGATGTTATAGTGACCCATACCTTTTTTAAAGTCGGAACCGGTTCGGTTGATGTAAATACCACGCAGACCTACACCTTGCCGGTTAAAAGTCTCAGGTACGCAGTACCCATTAATGCCGTGGAGATTTCGGCAAGCCAGGGACAGATTGAGCAGAATAACTATTAAGTATGATGAGCAGAATAGGTTTAAATGTATTGGGCTTGCTGACTATGCTGGCGGCGACGGCATTCGCCCGGCAACAGACAGAAGGGGATTTTATACTTTCGGGATCCGTTGCACCGCATGCTTCGGGTACGGCGTATTTATATTATGAGAAAGATGGCTCAATCAGATTGGACAGTGCAGATGTGGCCAATGGGAAGTTTAAACTTGAGGGAAGGGTAGAAGGCCCTGTGTTTGCGAGACTGGTGTTCAGTCCATCGTCTGCAATCGGCAACAGGCCTGGCATATTGAACTTTTTCCTGGAGCCTGGGAGGGTAAGCGTTTCATCCGCCGATACCTTGAGAAATGTTATTGTTTCTGGTTCTAAATCAGATATCGATTTTTTACCTATTCGCAAGGCGCTGATGACCTATAATGCTAAACTGAGCCTGTTGAACCAGGAAGCCCGGCAATACCAGGCGGCGCGGGACTCGACAGGTATACGTATGGTGCGTAGCAAAATGGATAAACTCGAACAGGATTTAAGAAACGATACCTATAGAAAGTTTATTGAACAATACCCGGCTTCGCCGGTGTCGCTCTATGCACTTGATCAGGTGGCGGGCAGTTACCTGAATCCTGATGACATAGAACCCTTGTTTAATAAACTTAGTCCGGAGGTTCGCAACTCGAAAGCAGGGAAAGACTTCGCTGAAAAGATCAAGACAGCTAAAGCAAGTTCGCAGGGCGGTTATCTGCCTGATTTTTCGCAGCCTGATACCGCTGGAAAGTTAGTGAAGCTCTCTTCCTTCAGGGGGCAATATGTGTTGGTCGACTTCTGGGCCAGCTGGTGTTTACCATGCCGTGAAGAGAATCCTCGCCTGGTGAAAGCGTTCAATACCTACAAGGATAAGGGCTTCACGATTTTGGGCGTATCGCTTGACAAGAATAAGGCAAGCTGGCTGAAGGCTATCCAGGTTGATCAGTTGCACTGGACTCAGGTATCCGACTTGAAGTACTGGGATAATGAAGTCGCTAAAAAGTTTGATATCCGCTTTGTGCCTCAGAACATATTATTGGATCCATCGGGCAGGGTTGTTGGTCGTAATCTGCACGGCGATGAACTGGATAAAGCGCTGGCTGGGATATTTAGGTAGAGTTTATGCCGTGTTATGGTGAGAAAACGCCTGCTACTTATGTAGCGGGCGTTTTCATTGTTTTATTGCCGTCGCTTGCTGGTGGCGGAATCGAAATTGTTGTTTGTAACGAGCAATCTGCTCCTTTCTAGTGTCTCGAGTCGTTCTGCAAAGCGGTTAACATTATTTAACATTCGTATTGCGCTTCATGAAATCTGTCTTGGATGCTACCTGGTGTGCACCAGGTGGCATGTGAGTCTGCTTTGGGAGTAGTGTGAGTGAGCCATGAGTCCGCGTTTTTTCAGGGAAAAGGCGGACTCACCGCGGACTCATGGCGGACTCATGGCGGACTCACTGGCCGCTTGGTGGCTGCCAGGCCTTACCCGTGCCGTATCCGTATATAGCTATACAGGCAGACACACTGGCTCTACCAACAAACATACTATATGTATATATATGGAGTTATTATGTATTGTACAGCCTGTACAAACTAAACAAGTCTGCCGCCTTTTAAAAAAGCGAGGAATCAGGATGAAATTTTTCCCTGCTGTAAGTTAGCAAGTTAGACCGGGTAAACCAATAAAAGGCTGATTTGTTTTGGTGGGAGCGGATTTTTTTCTACTTTTGCACTCCGCTTCGGAGGAAGGGGTTGGCTGAGGGAAGCTTCAGTGATTGAGAGGTTGAGTAGAATATCTGCTGATCGTGTTAGAAAGGGTTTTAAAACTTTGAGGCACGAAAAAAAAACTTT